>JALVAD010000339.1 GCA_027011385.1 Saprospiraceae bacterium
GTTACATACTATTTTTTAAGCATTTGCTTAATATCCTAAAAAAAACAAAAAAAACTGAACGAATATTTATCTAATTCTTTAAATAGTGATAGCAATTTTGAGGTATTATTTTTTTTATTATTTCGAACATAACATATAAAATTTCAAGAATATATCCCCTTATATAAATTAAAGTCGCGAATAATTTCTTCTAACTAAACTGTTAAGTTATTGATAATTTGGATGTAATAACCCACTCCTAACCCTTCCTTTAGCAAGGCTTTCGTTATGACACATCTTATAATAAGTGTAATAACGAAAGCTTTCTCATGAGAGAATTGATTCCTGTTTTAGCACCCATCCCCGGCCCTTCCCTCACAAAGGGAAGGGAGAAGTGGAGGTGATTAATTAATAAAAATAGCTATTTGAAAATTATCTTGTTTTATAACTAAACAGTATTTTTTGTGAAAAAAAGCGGTGCTATTGCAGTTTACCCTGTGAAATAGGCTTCGCCCAAATTGAAAATTTATTTCACTGGGTTTACCCCGTGAAATCAACGAAGTATTTCACTGGGGGGGGTGCAACTTCCTCCTTTGTAAGGAAGGATTGAGGTGGGTTCTAAATAAAAATTTTTTCTAAATGATGTGTCATAACGAAAGCTTTAGCAAGGGAAGAGAGTTGTGACGGCTCTAAATCTATAGCATTTTTTAAGCTATTGCTTCTACGATTCAACGTTAGCTATTTTATTTTACTTAAACAATGTCTCGAAATTCGGGTTATGTTAATAAGATTCAAATTTGATGTGTTTTATTACTTACACTAATCTATATTTGCACTTTTTATGTCAAATTAACTTTAAAAATTAGAAAATAATATGTTCACTGATACGCATTCACATCTCTACTCAAAAGAATTTGATATCGACATCGATAAAGTCATTATCAATGCTAAATCAAATAATGTTTCTTCAATATATCTGCCAAATATCGATATAAGCACTATTGAAAAAATGAATAATCTCGTAAATAAAGACTCCGAATTATTCAAGGCTATGATGGGACTACATCCGGGTTCTGTAGACTCTGATTATGTTAAAAACCTAAACATAATCCGCCAAGAACTAGAAAAAAATAAATATGTGGGAGTAGGCGAAGTTGGTATCGATTTATATTGGGACAAAACATTCAAACAAGAGCAAATAGATGCATTTGAGACTCAAGTGAAATGGGCAAAAGAATTTGACCTGCCTGTCATCATTCATGCTAGAGATGCCATGGATATATCTATAGACATAATTGAAAAACATCAAACCGGTAGCCTCAAAGGGGTTTTTCATTGCTTTACCGGAAATATTGATCAGGCATTTAGAATTATGAAACTAGGGTTCTATATGGGAATTGGAGGCATATTGACATACAAAAACAGTGGACTCAAACAAGTTGTTCGACAAATCCCCATAGAATATATGGTGCTTGAGACAGATTCACCTTATCTTCCCCCCGTTCCTTTTAGGGGAAAAAGAAATGAGAGCGCTTATCTTGTTCATATCGCTTCTGAATTGGCTGAAGTAAAAAATATTTCAATTAAAGATGTTGCAGAAATTACTACAAATAATGCTCAAAAAATATTTATTGAATAATGATACCCTCCATTATAAATATTATAATCTCTAGGTTTGATATAATAAAAGGAGATGTTGATGTAGTAGAATTAACCTCAGGATTAATCAACAACAGCTATAAGATAAATATCTCAAATAGTAAATCATTTTTACTCCAAAAAATAAACACTAGTGTTTTTCCAGAATACGATAAATTAATGACCAATGTATTCAAAGTATCCGAACATATAAATAAAAAATTGAAGTCAATAAAAAATATCGAGTACATAAATGCTGATTTCTATACGACTATTGACGATAGGTACTATTATAAGGATAATGATAACAATATATGGAGATTATCAGAATTTATCGAAAATGATAGCCCTGATTGGGAAGACAAGAAAACAATTGCAAGTGAAGCCGGTAAAATCCTTGCCACATTTCACTTTCTCACAAATGACATACACACAAATAGTATATATGAGACTATTCCAGGCTTCCATAGTATCAAATTGAGATGGAATAAGCTATTATCATTAATCAAAGATAATAATTCTCGCTATACTGAATCCAAAAATATTTTCAATAAAATAAGAGGTTTCGAACATCTAATAAACGAATTTGACGATAATTTTAATTCAAATTCACTTCCCTTAAGAATAGTACACAATGATCCAAAACTATCAAATATACTTTTTAGAAATAATAGGGCTATTAGTTTAATAGATCCGGATACAATAATGCCGGGATATTTACCAATTGATTTTGGAGATGCAATAAGGTCATTGTGCAATACAGCAGATGAAAATGAGACAAACATCGAAAAGGTTCGTTTTGATATTGATTCTTTCAAAGCATTTTCCAAGTCTTATTTAGAAATAATGAAATCTTTTTTAAACTCAAAGGAATTGGCCAGCTTAGCTATTTTCCCTTTGATTATTAGTCTGGAGCAATTGATACGATTTTACACAGACTATTTAGAAGGAGATATTTACTATCAGACAAATTACTTAAAGCATAATCTAAACAGAAGCCGGGTTCAATTGAAACTTTTGGAAAGTATGAGTGCTTATTTTGAGCAAATGCAGGCATTTATTATGGAAAATTGAGTCGTACCACCCAACTAAATACTATTAAAATGCATCGTATAGTTAAAGCCCGGTTATTATAAATTCATTATATTTTAAATAAATTAATATCTTTGCATTATGTTAAAATCAAAGTTTACATATATAATTGTTCTTTTATTGAGTATATCTTCAATTTATTCATGTATCAACAAAGGGAATAACAGCTCTTTGATGAAACCCATTGCCATTTCAAAAACTAATGATGTTGTGGTGATTGCAGATAATTCATTAATAAAAAGCGAAATTGGGGATACATTCAAATACTTTTTTGAATCTGCATATCCAATTACCCCAAACCCCGAACCCCTATTTCATACGAGGTACTTTTCTTACAAAGAAATAGATGCCCAGCCATTGAGAAGACAACTCAGATCGTATATTGTACTGGTAAATTTGAAAGACACCACATCTGGTGTCACAAAATTATTTATCAAAGACATGGGGAAGAATAGAGTACAAAAAATACTTGAAAGTGAAGGATTCAATGTTATTTATGCTAAAGATAAATGGGCTAGAGACCAATTGGTAGTCTATATTGTAGGTAAAAATGCAGACGATTTGATAAACGCTATCAAAAATAATTTTAGCATTATAACAGACAAAATACATAAACATGATGAATCCCAAATAAAAGCTGCTACATATTTTCAAGGAGAAAATGGAATAATGGGAGTCAGGGCAAAAAAAGCTCTTGGAATCGATATAAAAATACCAAAAGATTATATTCAGGCATTGTTCAAAGAAGATGAAAAATTGATTTGGGGGAGAAGAGATAGTAAAAAAGCTATAAGCAATTTTATAGTAAAAGCAATAGAATATAAAGACACATCCCAATTCAGTAAAAAATATATTATCAAACTGATAAATGAATTTGGAAAAAATGTGACTTCTGACACAAAAGATTCCAGATTAGTTGTCAATGATAAGGATCTACCTGTATTGATTTCAAGTACAGAGATAAACGGAAATACTGCTATAGAAGCCAGAGGCATTTGGGAAATGACCGATGATTTTATGGGAGGACCGTTTATTGCATACCTGATAAAAAACAAAGATACAAATGATTTGGCTTTTGTCCTTGGTTTTGTTTTTGCTCCTGGCAAAGACAAGAAGGAATATTTGCAGCAGATGATGACAATTGCAAACACATTACAATTTGAAAAGAGATAATGCATGATTATAGCGGTTAATACAAGGTTGTTGCTAGAGCATAGGATGGAGGGTATCGCCAGATTTAATTATGAAATACTCAAAAGAATGGTTATAAATCATCCTGAAGATAAGTTTTACTTCTTTTTTGATAGACCGTTTAGCACGAAATTTCTTTTTGCCGATAATATAATTCCAAAAATCTTATATCCCCCCACCAGACATCCATTATTAATGATAGTTTGGATGGAGATAATGCTAAAAAGGGAGTTAAAAAAACTTAAGCCTGATGTTTTCTTTTCAGGAGATACTTATATGCCTTTAAATCCCGATGTGCCTACGGTATTGGTTAGTCACGACCTTGCCTTTTTGCATTGTACCAATAATGTTGATTTTTTTAATAAGAAGTATTATCATTACTTTTTTCCCAAATTTCATAAAAACGCAGATAGACTAATAGCAGTTTCTAATTTCACTAAGAATGATATTGTGGATAAATACGGTATCAATCCAAAAAAAATTGAGATTGTGCACAATGCGGCAAATGGGCATTTTAGACCAATATCAATGGAGTCTAAACAAAAAATCAGAAAAAAATTAACAAATGGAAATCCCTACTTTGTTTATTTGGGATCTATTCATCCTAGAAAAAATATTGTAAATCTTATTAAAGCCTTTAATTTATTCAAAAGCGATACCAACAATAATTATCATTTAGCTATCATAGGTAGACCGGCTTGGAAAACCGAGGAATATTACAAAACTCTAGAAGCATCTCCTTATCGCAACTTTATTGTGACAAAACAATTAAAGAGAGAAGAATTACCTGAGGTAATCGGAAGTGCTGATGCGATGTTTTATGTATCGTTATTTGAGGGCTTTGGAATACCTATCCTGGAAGGATTTGAAGCAGGAATTCCTGTTGTAACTTCCAATACCTCTAGTATGCCTGAAGTTGCCGGAGATGCTGCAATATTAGTTGACCCTAGATCTCCTGACTCTATATCCAAGGCGATGAAAAATCTTTCCAAAAATGAAAATTTACGACAATCTTTAGTCAAAAAGGGCTTTGAAAGACTTAGACATTTCTCTTGGAACAAATCAGCTTCCAAAACTTATAATATAATAAAAGCTACTGCAAACAAGACTTAGAAAAAACCAAAACAATATTTGGATAAAGAAAATACTATATCAAATTGCTCGAATTGTGGTAAAGAAATCCCACAAAAAGCGTCCTTTTGTCCTTATTGTGGTCAGTCGACAAAAATAAAGAAGATTAAGCTATTTCACTTATTCAAAGATTTTTTTGATAATTTCGTCATTTTTGATTTAAAATCATTCCGCACTTTAATGGCATTGCTTATACCCGGTAAAATCACAAAAGATTTTTTCTCGGGAAAACATGGAAGATATACAAGTCCTTGGAGATTATTTTTGATTTCGATTGTTATAATGCTGATATTTGCTAATATTGATTCAAAAATAAAAGAAATCAGTCGGGGCAAAACTGATGATAATAACGTCTCTCTCGAAATAAATAAAGGAATCAAAATTAATCTAGGAAACGCATCTACTATAGAGAAAGAATACATTGACTCCTTAGAAAGAAAAATTAGAAATTCGGGTTCAAACGTTAATTTAGATTCTATTATTGACCAAATAGCTAAAGATAGTATAATCTCCGAAAACAAACTTAAGTCTCTTGCGATACGATGGCAAAAAAAACTATATAAAAATACTTTTAACTTTGATAAGGTAAAAAATAAAATCCATCAATACGATATTTCCAATCTTCAAAAATCATTTCAGATTTTAGACACGGCATATTTGCAAGGAGATTCCTTGGTAAGAAAAGTGACAGATAGTTGTAGAACGGTATTAAAAAATCAATTAACTGATATTTATCTTGATTCTATAACTATGATAAATACAAGCGTTAGCAAATACGATATGAATACCCTGTCTCTAGATAAAATCAAGTCAAAATACAATATTGCTGATGAGGGTTTTTTGAAGAACACATTACGAAGCATTACATATAAATTCAGTTCGAAAAAAATAACTTTTGACAGTTTTATGGATTATATTTTCAAAAACATCAATTGGTTTATCATCTTTCTTCTCCCTTTTTCAGCTTTAATATTCAAGCTGTTATACATAAGACGAAAAAGATATTTTGTTGAACATCTTGTTTTCAACCTGCACGCTCATTCAGCGATTATGTTTATGTACTCCATTTTCATAATAATCGCGTGGATACGGTACGATATGATACAAAATGCTGCAGCAGTATTTATCTCTTTCGCACCTGTTTTGTATTATATCCTTGCCACAAAGAAGTATTATAATCAATCTTGGTTCAAGACCATAAGCAAATCATTTATATTCTTCTTTATCTATTTTATCCTAATTATCATTTCAGCAATACTATACGCCGGTATTGCAGCTATTATGATAACATAAATACACCAAGAGGTCAGAGTCGCTTTGGCTCAGTGTGGGGTAAATACATACTGTCGCCGAAAGGTCAATAATACTGTACTTATTATTCGCCAAGAGGTCAAAGACACTTTGGCTCAGGCTAGGGTATGTAAGTACGTAAATGGATATCCCCAAGAAGTAGGAGACGCTTTGGCTCAGATTATAACAAATAAGACCATCACAATGTAATGTCTAGAAACATTTTCGTTAACTTCATAAATCTATTCAAAGATTTACCGATAAATTCATGAATTAATTCATGCTATTAACGGTTCTTGTAATACACTATATAAAATTTAGAGCTATTTGTTCAAATTAGGATTTGTCTTCATGTAAAGCACTATAGGAGTAACTTTTCTTACCCAACCATACATCAAAGGAATAAAATACAAACTGATATCACCAATCACTAAATCACTAATAACTAATCACCCATCACTTATGACATCACCCCACCGGTTCAAAATGAGCTGTGAAATGTCTCAAAAACGCAGGTTCCCACACAATTTTATATCCTTTCACCTTATCTTTGTGCTTAATTAATTCAGCGAATACTTCCACTACATAGTCTATATGGCTTTGCGTATATACTCTTCTCGGTATTGCCATTCTTACCAATTCCATTTTTGCCGGTACAAAATTACCGTTTTCATCTTTTGAGCCAAACATAACAGAACCTATCTCTACGGCTCTAATACCACCCATCTTATATAGTTCTATTGCTAAGGCTTGCCCCGGAAATTGCTCAACAGGGATTTGTGGATAAAATGCTTTTGCATCTACATATACAGCATGTCCGCCAATGGGACTAATTACAGAAACACCCATATCTTTCAATCTTTCTCCAAGATAAGTAGTGCTCGTAATCCTATAATGAAGATAATCATGTTCAAAAACTTCCTTAAGACCGATGGCAATTGCTTCCATATCTCTTCCGGATAAACCACCATATGTAGCAAATCCTTCAGTTATAATCAAAGTTGTCATCAGGCTTTCAAATAATTTTTCATCTTTCAGTGCCAAAAAACCTCCCATATTCACAAGGGCATCTTTTTTAGCACTCATGACCGTACCATCAGCATATGAAAACATTTTTTGTGCTATTTCAAGATATGTCATATCCTTTGCTTGCTCTTCTCTTTGCTTGATGAAATAAGCATTTTCAGCCACTCTACATGAATCCAAGATATATAATATTCCATATTTTTTACAAATATCTCCAACCTCTTTGGCATTTTGAAGGCTTGCGGGCTGTCCTCCCCCACTATTGTTAGTGACTGTCAATATTACCGCGGCAATATTCTCTTTACCGTATTTCAATATATTATCTTCCAAAGCTCTCACATCCATATTCCCTTTAAAAGGATGATCCAAATCAGGAATCAAACCCTCCGGTATAGGGCAATCAATAGCTTTAGCGCCGGAAAATTCTATATTGGCTCTAGTAGTATCAAAATGGGTATTTGATAAAAAAACTTTACCTTTTCCTCCAAGCCTTCCATAAAGTAAATGTTCAGCAGCCCTTCCTTGGTGAGTAGGTAAAATAAACTCGTATCCGGTCATATTTTGCACGGCCTCTTTCATTTTGTACCAAGATCTCGCACCGGCATAACTCTCGTCTCCTTTGAGTATTCCAGCCCATTGATCAGCACTCATAGCAGAGGTACCACTATCAGTCAATAGGTCGATGATGACGTCTTCCGCAGAAAGAAGAAAAGTATTATATTTTGCTTTATCAATAAGCTCTTTTCTTTCACTTTCAGTAGTCATTTTTATTTTTTCTACTGTTTTTATTCTAAAAGGTTCAATTATTACTTTATGGTTCATCTATGTATAAT
>JALVAD010000340.1 GCA_027011385.1 Saprospiraceae bacterium
ATATTATACAAATGGTATGACAAACTGTGGTTTATAACAGCTTTTATAGGCGGTTTACTCATCACTTTCCTTTGGTTTTTTACAGACCATCAAGCCACGAAAGACAATTGGAATTTCATTTGGCTCAACCCCTTATTCCTGTTTGTATTTCTCAAGAAAGGAAAACACAAAACTCTATTGATTTATATTATCACAGCACTTTTATTTATCACTTTGATTGGCTTTAGTTTTTTCCCTCAAGATTTGCATCCTGCGATCATACCTATAATTGGATTACTGTTTCTCAAAGTATCAAAATACGGTATTTTAAGGAGATTTTTTTACAATTCTAAAGGTACGGTAGCTTAGTTTTTGTCTATGAATATCGATAAAAGTGAAATATGGTTTTGTGTATTCAATCCTATTGCCGGAAAGATTGACCACCAAAAGGCATTGTCTGAAATAAAATTGGAGTTTCAAAAAAGCGGTTTGGTATTTGAAATTTATATTACCAAAAGTAAGGGAGATGCGACAGAGGTGGTCCGCCAAAAAATCCTCAGCGGGCACACTAAATTTGTAGCTATCGGTGGTGATGGAACCGTACATGAAGTAGTGAATGGAATAATGACTCAAACCGGTATTCCCACACAGAAAATAAGTTTTGCCACTATTCCGGTTGGCACAGGAAATGATTGGGCTATGCACCACAAAATACCTTCTGATATCGTGGGTTCGATAGCTTTAATCAAAAGAAATAATACCGGATACCAAGATATCGGAAAAGCTATTTTCCATAGAAAAAACGAAGAAATAACTGAGTACTTCAACAATGTTGCAGGGATGGCTTATGATGCTTTTGTGGTAAAAAAGCTTGAAGAAAGAAAAAGCAAACCCAATAAATTTGTTTATATCTTCAGCGTCCTATCGTATTTATTTAAATATAAACTCCAAAAAGCTACCTTAGATTTAGACGGTAATCGTATCCAAGGCAAGTTTTATACTATTAATATTGGAATCTGCAAATATTCGGGTGGAGGCATGTCCCTCGTCCCGCATGCTATACACAATGATGGTCTATTTGCCTTAACATATGCTAAGGAATTGAGCAAAATCAGCATATTGTTGAATACTTACAGGTTTTATAATGAAACATTAACAGCGCATCCTAAAATAACAGGTTTACAGGCAAAAAGTATTGTGGTAAAGGCAGATGACACAATCCCGATACTGCTTGAATTGGACGGAGAGCTTGTGGGCAACACTCCTGTCAAATTTGAAATAATTACCAATGCCTTGAAATTTATTTGTTAACAACAAATATAAATGCGGAGGTAGTACAACACAGACTATTCACCGAGTTTCCTCAGAATGGGACTGGCCATTACAATCCATTCATAGTTATGTCTATTAGGCAATAGGTTAATTTTTAATCATATCCATAAATATTTTCACATATTCTTTTTCGTATAGTTTTATCCCCTGAACATGTCTTCCTTTGATAGTCCAAAACTTTGTATTTTCTTTATTTGAAAAATGAAACAATTTTTGACCTAATTCATAAGGAACAGCTTTATCTTCTATACTGTGAATAATTACCGTAGGTTTGTAAATATAAGTTATTTCTTTTTCAGCAGGAAAATCATTGTTCATAACTAATGAAATTAACCATTTAAAGTTTTTCAAGTGTATAAATTCTGCATAGTGCTTTGCAATATCAAGAAAAGAACTAAACCCTCCTTCTAAAATCAACCCATTAATTTTATCTTGCCTCTCTTTTGCTACCATTGTAGCAAATGCAGTTCCCATTGAATGCCCCCAAACAATAATTGGTTTGTTCTGTATTGAAGAATTTTTATATAATTTATCGAATAAAAACAGCGCATCATTTTTCAGAGTTAATGAGTTTTCAGATTTTCCAGTTGATAATCCGATATTTCTATATTCAAATGAATATATTTGAAAACCTTTGTCGATTAAAGATTTAAAAAAGTTTTGGACATTTATTAAATTTCCTCCTTTTCCTTCCGGATAAAAAATTGTTGCAATCGGTTCAATTGAATCTGGTTGAAATAAGGCTGTATGGAGTATAACATCTTTATCAACAGTAATAAATTCTTCTTTGACTTTATATTGAGATTCAAACTTTTCATAAGGTTTGAAATTTTCGGCTTGGTAAAGTATTTTATCTACCTTTCGTGTAAATCGGATATAAAATATACCCATAATTAGAACTGCAAGAGATGTAATTCCAACCCATTTTAAAATTTTTAATACTGTTTTCATAATATTTAATTTTAAGTAGTTTATTAGTTACTAATACCTAATAA
>JALVAD010000341.1 GCA_027011385.1 Saprospiraceae bacterium
ATATGAAACAGGTATCATTATTATTGGGTATGATGTTTTTTACTATTACGATTTTTGCCCAAAATCAAAATGATAAAATATTATTTACTATTGCTGATGAGGGTGTACCGGCATCTGAATTTCTGTATATCTATACTAAAAATTTAGGCGATAAAGCTGATTTTTCAAAGAAAAGCCTAAAAGAATATTTGGATTTATATACAAAATTCAAGCTTAAGGTGAAAAAAGCAAAAAGCATGAAGTTGGATACTTCCAAATCATTCAAAAATGAGATGAAAGGCTATAGAGAGCAATTGGCAAAATCTTATCTTGTGGACAAAGAGGTAAACGAAAAAATGATTAGAGAAGCTTATGATCGGATGAAAAAAGACTTAAAGGTAAGCATGATCTTAATTAGCTTTTCAAGAGATAAAAAGAACGAATCTGAAGTAAAAAACAAAATCGAAAATGTCTATAAAGAATTAAAAGAAGGAAAATCATTTTCTTCATTGGCAAGGAAATATTCTGATGATAGATATAGCAATAAATCCGGTGGTAATATTGGTTGGGTTACTGCTATGCTACCAAATGGGTTTTATGAATTTGAAAATAAAATTTACAGTTTAAATAAAGGTGAATACTCAAAACCATTCAAAACAAGTTATGGTTATATGATCGTGAAGCTTGATGATGAACGTCCGGCTAGAGGAGAAATAGAAGCGGCTCATATTCTGATCAGAGATAAAATAAAAGGTAAGGTAAATCCAAAAGCTAAAGCAAAAATCGATAGCTTATACAGAATGCTGCAAGATGGAGCTGATTTTGAGCGATTGGCAAAAAAGTATTCTATGGATATCAAGACTGCTAGTAAAGGCGGATATCTTGGTTTTTTCGGTATCAATAAATATGAATCAAAATTTGAAGATCAAGCTTTTGCATTGAAAAAAGATAATGATTTTTCAAAACCTTTCAAGACATCTTTGGGTTGGCATATAATCAAAAGATTGAGTAAACCCGGGATCAAGCCATTTGTGCAAACAAAACGCTCACTCGCTAATGAAATGAATAAAAATGAAAGATATAAAATTGCAAGAAAAGCTTTAATATCAAGAATCAAAAAAGACTCAGAGTTTAAAGAGTATAAAGGAGCATTCGATAGATTTGCTGCAAAACTTGATAAAAGCTTTTACTCATTCAAATGGAATATTCCGGAATACAAAGATGAAGATCTTTGTGTGATAGGTGATAAAAAATATACACTGAAAGACTTTGTGAATTATTGTAAGAAGAATCAAAGAGAAAGATTGAAGTTATCAAAAAGAGAGCCGGTTAAGAATTCTGCATTAAAAATGTATGATAAATTCATAGATGATATATGTATAAAATATGAGGAACAACATCTAGAGGACAAATATCCTGACTTCAAGTTTTTGATGAAAGAATATACAGAAGGAAATCTGCTTTTTGAAGTTATGGAAAAAGAGGTGTGGAACAAAGCTTCAAAAGATACTGCCGGACTGAAAAAGTTCTATGAAAATCACAAAAACAACTATAAGTGGAAAAAACGAGCTGTTGTAAATGAATATACTATCCATACTGACAATTCTAAATTAATTAAGAAAATACTAAAATATAGTAAGAAAAAAAGCCATAAAAAGCTTTTGAAAAAATTCAATAAAAAAGAGAAACTGATTACTTTTTTGTCAAGTAAATATGAAATCGGTGACAAAGAGCTTGAGGGATTGGAATTCAAAGTGGGGACAATGACAGAACCCGTAATGAACAAGAAGAATAAAACAGTTGTATTTAAGAAAATAGTTGATATTATTCCTGAATCATTGAAACCTTTGGATGATGCTAAGGGGTATATAATCGCAGATTATCAAGAATTCCTTGAAGACAAATGGATTAAAAGTCTTGAAAAAGAATATTCTGTGAAAATTAACGAAAAGGTATTCAATAAAATGATTAAATAATTGAAAACTGATTTGATTAGAAATTTTATGCCGTATATTTTTTCTCTTCGCCTATTAAGAGAACTTCCGGGAAAATTGTTTTTTTTACTGGCGATATTTTTAATTTTGGGCTGTGCAGATAATAGTAAATCAGATGTGCAGAAAGGAGATATTGCAGCAAAGGTGTATGATAGAACTTTGTATTTCTCGGATATTAAAATTGATTTTCCAGATGAAATATCTGATAAAAATCGTTCTGATTTGATGAATTCGCATATCGAGCATTGGGTAAGGAAGGAGATATTGTCTCATGATGCTGCTAAGAAAATTAAAGATATTAACAGGATAAATATTTTGGTTGAAGATTATAAAAGCTCTTTGATTATAGATGATTTCAAAAAAAAATATATCTATGACAATTTGGACTCAACTATTACAGAACAAGATTTGAATAAGTTTTATTCAGCAAATAAACATCAATTTGTCCTTGATCATCCTGTTGTAAACATTATATATGCCAAATTTAAAGACAATAAATACAATTTGGATAAGTTTTATGAAAATTGGAAGAAAAAGAGATTTAAATATATCTCAGATTATTGTGAAAAAAATAGTGATGAGTATCTTTATAAAAAAGATGTTTGGTATGATTTAGATGATGTAAAAAAAACATTGCCCTCATTTTTAAGAAAAAAGAAAGACTCTTATGAGGTGCAAATTAATAAAAAAGGCTACGAATATTTTCTAAAAGTATTTGATACAAAACACAAAAATGAAAATATTCCGTTGAATATTGTGAAAAAGGAAATAGAAAAACTGATTTTGCAAAAAAGGAAATCAGATTTGATTGATAAATATATTGAAGAACTTTATAAAAAAGAAATAGCTAGTGATAAGATAAAAATCTATCGTTAGAAATAAAAATTAAACAGATGAAGAAATTATTGATTGTTGTTTTATTTATATACTCATTTTCGGCTATCGCTCAAGAAAGAAAATTGATTGATAAGGTCATTGCGCAGGTTGGTAGCGAATTGGTTTTGCTTTCAGATTTGGAGACTGAATATAATTATATGAAATCCATGAATCAAGACCCTGGAGAAAATGCAAAATGTATGATTTTGGAACAAATAATGGCTCAAAAGCTGATGATTACTCAAGCAAAGATTGATAGTGTTGAGGTTTCAGATGAGCAAGTCGATGGACAATTGGATTTGAGAATGGAGTCAATCCTAAGGCAAATGGGAGGAGATGAGGAACTGTTTAAACAATATTATGGTAAGAGTGTGGCTGAAATGAAACAAGTGTATAAAGACGATATCAGAAACAAATTGTTGGCGGAAGGTATGCAGCAACAACTGATGTCAAATATCACCATAACTCCAAGTGAAGTAGTAGAGTTTTTTAATTCTATTCCCCGGGATAGCTTGCCTTATTTTAATAGTGAAGTCGAAATATCACAAATAATTATTAATCCGGTAATAAACGATGCGGAAAAGAAAAAAGCCTACGATAAGGCTAAAGAGATAAAAAAGAGATTGGATGAAGGTGAAGATTTTAAGACTTTGGCAAAGAAATATTCCGATGATCCTGGTTCAGCTGCTAAAGATGGAGATTTGGGATGGGTGAAAAGAGGTTCATTTGTTCCAAAATTTGAAGCTGTAGCGTATGGCTTGAAAAAAAATGAGATTTCCGATATTGTTGAGACAGAATTTGGCTATCATATCATCCAATTGCTAGAAAGGAGAGGAAATAGTATCCATGCTAGACATATATTGGTAAAGCCTGTTTTGACTACTGCGGATTTGAATAAAGCAAAAGAAAAATTGGATTCAATAAGAACGCTTATAGTGAAAGATTCAATGCCTTTTGAACTGGCTGTAAAAAGATTTTCGGACAAAAAAAGTATGAGCTATAATAATAATGGAAGGATGACTAATCCTAAAACTCAAACTACATTCTTTGAGATGAAAGATTTGCCACCGGATATTTATTTTGCTATAGAAAATCTAAAGCCCGGGGATATAACCGATGTCATGGAAACCACAGATGAAAGAGGAGAAACAAAATACCAAATACTAAAGGTCATAACCAAGACTGAACCGCATAGAGCCAGCCTAAAAGAAGATTACTCAAGAATACAAAATTTTGCCAAAGCGAGTAAAAAGAACGAGTATATCAATAACTGGGTTGAGGACAAAATCAAATCCACATATATAAAAGTGGACAAGGAATATCAAAAATGTCCAAATATTAAGATGTGGATAGGTGATAGTTCTTTGTAAGTAAATGCACTTAAACCTTATAGGTTTTTGAAACCTATAAGGTTTGAGAAAGCCCTGATAAGCGAATGTCTCTGACTTCGCTCTTGTGATAATGGGTGCATTTTATTTTTTCGTGTTGCGGGTTGATTCTCCTTTACGAGTCAGAGGCAAAGCAATGGGTAAAGTGAAAAAATGAAATACGCCTGTGATAATTGTATAACTCATTTGCTAATGCACAGGTTCTTTAACAATCAAGTGAGATCTACTCACCGGATTTTACTCAAAGTCATTTTTGTCTTCAATACGACAATATCGTAACAAAGGCAGTATTTGATAAACTCATTTGAGGAATCCATTGTTCTATCTGAAATAATTCTAAATAACTAATTTAATATAATAATAATGAAGATAGAAAATAATAAGGTTGTGACAATTTCATATTCGGCTTTTGACAATAATACAGGCGTTTTACTTGAGAGCAATAATAATTCAAATCCCCTACAGTTTATTGTAGGTATGGAACATGTAGTACCCGGTTTGGAAAAACAAATAATTGGGCTAAAAGAAGGTGAGTCCAAAGAATTTGTTGTTGAATCTAATGAAGCTTATGGTGCGATAAAAGCTGATGCCGTCAAAGAGTATCCGATAGAACAATTCAAAGGAATAGACCTTAAGAAAGGTATGACTCTTGTAAACCAAGATCAAAATGGAAATCAAATTTATGTGAAAGTTGCGGATTTTGATAAATCAAATGTCAAAATTGACTTCAATCATCCATTATCAGGTAAAGATTTGAAGTTTAACGTAAATGTTTTAGAGATAAGAGAAGCGACAAATGATGAACTCACATATGGTCAAGTAATAAATGAAGGTGACAGTTGTGGTTGCGGAAGCGGCTGCGGATGTCATTAAAGAGAAATTCTTAATTTTTTGTTTAGTTAGGGTAGTGATTTTTCATTACCCTATTTTGTGGCTTCAAAGAAACGGAAAAAATAACTAATTAAAGCCAAAGATTCACCTGTCTAATATAATTCGTAGAGTTTTTTTTAGTTTATCTTATTTTGATACCTAATTTATTGATTATATTTGCGATAATTAATTTATTTAGGACACTATTGACCAAAAATTAATAATGAGACCAATAGCTTTATCTTTTATATTTTTATTCTTTGTATCAAGTTGCTGCAAAGTCAATTATATTGACCCTCCGCCCATAGACAATCCTTCTATTGATTCTATTCCCTACAATCTGATTTGGGAAACTCCTCTTTTTTCTGATACTACCGGTAGTTATAGCCCTTGGTTTCCACCTATTATCATAGGGGACAATGTTATATATGCCTCCAATCATATTGATAAAGAAGAGATAGATAGTATCAAAGCATATGACCTTATGACAGGAGAGGTAAAATGGGGATGGTCTGACTTCAAAAGTACTTATCACAAGTGGACATCTAATGTTGTTTATAACGACAAAAACCTATATGTCACTAATGGTGTTGAAGTAATAGGTATAGATGCACAAACAGGTGAGACTATTCTAAGAAGACAATCAGAAGAAGGGAAAAAAAGCATTAGTGTATTTAATGATATGCTTTTTCATGCCGATTTAGGTTCAGGTGAACAAAACAGTACATTATTAATGTATGATGCCAAAACCAATCTATGGAAAAAAATATTCAAAACTTTTGCATTTGATGGCTTTGTTGTCAGATTGTTCCCACCGACCACAGAAATAGATAATCAAAATGATACGATATTGTATTTCCAAAATAGATTGTATCAAAATTCATCTTATATTGAAAGCTCGGAATTGTACTGTTACAACCTTACCAAAGATAGTGTTTTATGGAAAATAAGCCCCGTCGATAGTCTTGTGTCTAATATACTAAACCCTCCCCTAATAGATGAAACCCAAGTTTACTTTCTGACTGCCAAAACATTTCATTGTTATAACTAATATACCGGAGATAAAGTATGGGAAACTTATTTTCCCAATACCAATTTCCTTAGTAGCAATTATTTATTATATGAAGATAAAGTGATAATATGTGCAGATAATGGAGAGCTGATAGCTGTCAACAAGTACACAGGAGCGACATTGTACAGCGATGATGTAAATACTTCATCTAGATTCTCATCCATCTACAAAAACTACATTATGACTTCTTGGAGATCAGGAGTGGATATATTCAATATAGATAATGGAGAGAAACTTCACAGTTGGGATCCACACAGAATACCCGGTGAATTCAATACAGGTGCTGTAGTTGATGAAAAAACAGGATATATGTATGTACCTGATGGATATTTTTTGGAGTGCATTGAATTTCCTGAGAAATAGATTCTTTCGTGTTCAAAAACTAAATATATGAATAAGCTAGTTTTATCCTTTATTGTTATTTTTTCTCTGCTATCGTCATGTTGTGAGAAAGATGTTTATCTTGAGCCGGATGTCGTAGATCAGATTGTAGGTATATACGAAGCTGATATATCTTTTTTTACTCTATCGCATTACAAATTAAAAGTAGTGAAAATTGAAGATGGTAAAATAAGAGTAGTACCCTTCATCGGTAATGAATTCAGACCATTCTATGCAAGTTTCAAAAGTGAAATAGAGGGCAAAACTCTCAATTTTCAAATAGCAACAGGAGAAAAACTCTTTTTTGATATCTCTAGTGATCCCATAATTATTGACTTCAAAAAAGGACAACGGTACTATGGACACAAAATAAAATAATAGTATTATTCCATTATACCACTTTAACTATAATATTTATATGACATTTTAGAGTTAAATTGGTATTAGCCCTGCTTCTATTATTTTTTGCAAAAACTCCTCTTCTGTATAGATTTCGACTGTGCCCAATTGTTGTGCTTTTTTAAGTTTTGATCCTGCTTTTTCGCCTACTACCAGTACATTTAGATTTTTTGATACAGCACTTATATTTTTTGCTCCTGCTTTTGAAGCAAGTTCTTGCGCTTCTTTTCTAGTCACTTTGCTCAATTTTCCTGTGAACAAAATGGTTTTGTCAAGGAAAGTAGCATTTTCCACCACTTCAATGGGTTTGTCTTCCTCAGTTTGCTTGGTATTAACGCCCAATTCTTCCATCCTTTTTAGTATTCGGATATTTTTTTCATCGCTAAACCATTCCATCGCAGTATTGGCAACACTAGATCCAATATCGTGAATCGAAGTAAAATCTTCTTCTGTCCAATTTTGAAGTTCCCAAATATCTCCAATCCTTTGGGCGATTAATTTTGATGCTTTTTTGCCGAGGTGTTTTATACTTAAGCTGTGTAAGAGTCTCCATAATGGATTGGATTTTGCTTTTTGTACTGCCTTTCTGATGTTTTCAGCTGACCTTGTTCCAAATCCTTCAAGTTGGGAAATCAGCACATAATCCAAATCATAAAAATCCGACATATCTTTAACCCAACCTAATTCCCAAAATCTTTTGACATAGGATTCTCCAAAACCATCGATATTCATTCCGGGTTTTGAAACATGAAAAATCAATTTTTGCAAATCCACTTTCCCGCAGACACAGTTAT
Source organism: Saprospiraceae bacterium (assembly GCA_027011385.1). Lineage (GTDB taxonomy): Bacteria > Bacteroidota > Bacteroidia > Chitinophagales > Saprospiraceae > JADJGA01. The sequence continues at coordinate 7,754 of JALVAD010000341.1, forward strand.
TGCAATACCAAGCGGATTCTTCCTCTTCCTTGGTTAGAAATGCTTCTTGATTGGTGTCATTCATAGGGCATTTTTCGGGAAATTTAACAGGGACTTCTTTACCTGTTCTCAATTCAGGCAATGACTTTACTATATATGGTATCACTTCACCTGCTCTTTCCACTATCACCTTATCACCGATGCGGAGATCTTTTTTATTGATAAAGTCTTCGTTGTGGAGGGAAACGGATTTGACTACTACACCTGCTATTTGTACCGGAGATATTTTTGCTACAGGAGTGATTGTGCCGAATCTTCCTACTTGAAATTCCACTCTTTCCAATGTTGTAACAGCTTGTTGTGCCTTGAATTTGAAAGCGATTGCCCATCTGGGGTGATGCATGGTATAACCGCATTTTTCTTGTATATCA
>JALVAD010000342.1 GCA_027011385.1 Saprospiraceae bacterium
AATTTTTGAACAAACATAGAACCAATACATTACCGCAATAACTAAACAATTTTACACTTCTCTAAAAGGGCATTTAGCAAATTATATTCTTTGATAATTTGGATTTCAAATATTAATCACTTAACTTAGTGCCGAAGAAACAACTTTAATCTACAACACATTTAATTTGGGTTTTTAATCCGTTAGGCGTTTTGACGTATCAAGTACGTAAGAGTGGCTTATTGTATATATGCTATCTATTTGTATCAAGTATAATACCTACTTGAGTAAAGTTATAGCATATATTTAGATTTAGGAATTCAATTTCTTTGTTAAAAATACTAGTAATAGTAAAGGCTGTTACTCATATTTTTTTTTGATTTGTACTTAAAATAGTGTTTGCACGAAAACAGGCGATTTCTCTCAACTATAAAAATTTAGTTGGAATGATTTTTAACAATGATTAATAATTTGCATCACTTGTGAAAAAATCATTTAATAACCATAAGAATCAATTTAGATATTATGCGTTTTCGTGTAGACTCTATATATATTTGGCTTAATATTTTTTTTTATTTAATAACCCTTCAAAATCACTAAATATGTTAGACAAATACTTTCAAATTAGTTCACGCCATTCTAGTGTCAGAAATGAAATTATTGGTGGAGCAACAACATTTCTCACAATGGCTTATATTATTTTTGTAAACCCTTCGATTTTAGGTGATGCAGGGATGGACAAAAATGCTTTAATCACAGTTACAATACTAGCTTCAGCTATTGGTACTTTACTGGCGGGGCTTTGGGCAAAAGTTCCCTTCGCAATGGCACCGGGAATGGGGCTAAATGCCTTTTTTACTTATACTTTGGTCTTAGGAGCAGGAGTTGAATGGCAAACAGCTTTAGGGGTGGTATTTATTTCGGGTGTAATATTTTTCCTATTGACTATTACCGGTATCAGAACCAAGATTGTCCATACCATACCTTTATCATTAAGATTAGCCGTTGGTGCCGGAATCGGTCTATTTATCGCTTTTATCGGATTTAAAAATATGGGACTTATTGTTGATAATCCCGCAACTCTAGTCAGTATTGGAAAATTTTCACCAACAGTACTTATAGGCATTCTAGGGTTGATTATTACAGCTATTTTAGAAGTCCGAAAAGTAAAAGGAGGCATATTCTATGGAATTATTATAACGACAATAATAGCATTACTTGCAGGTCAAGTATCTGCTCCAGAAACACTCATATCTATGCCACCATCAATTCAACCTTTATTCTTCAAATTAGATATCTTATCAGCGTTAAACTTTGCGCTTATCGGTGCAATATTTTCATTTATGTTTGTTGATTTGTTTGACTCGGTAGGTACAATAGTTGCTTGTTCGTATGAAGCGGGATTTGTAGAAAAAAATGGGGAGGTGAAACACGTTGATAAAGTATTAGAAGCCGATGCGGTCGCCACTATTATCGGTTCTTTATTGGGAACAAGTACAACAACCACTTATATCGAGTCAGCTTCTGGTATTGCTAATGGAGCAAGAACAGGATTTGCATCTATCATAACAGCCGGGTTATTTATACTTGCATTGTTTTTTGCCCCTCTAATCGGTATCGTACCGGCATATGCTACTGCTCCCGCTTTGATAATCGTAGGAGTATATATGTTTAAAAGTATAAAAGAGATAGATTTTAATGATTTTTCAGAAGCTATTCCTGCTTTTTTAACCATTATTTTAATGCCTCTTAGTTTTAGTATATCCATAGGGTTATCTTTTGGATTTATATCATATGTTTTATTAAAAGTGGCTTCAGGAAAGGCAAATAATGTTTCAATTTTGATGTGGGTAATTGCGGCTTTATCTTTAGTTAACTTGTATTTGTCTTAGTATTAGAATTCTGACATTGTGTATTCTCAAATCGATAATTGTATTTATTATTTAACTTTAAAATGATTTAATATGGACGAACAAAGTAAACAATCAACAAGAAATTTCAAATCTGAAGTTATTTATGGATTGAATGACAGACCACCTTTTGTCGAAGCGTTTCTTGCTGCGCTTCAGCATGTATTAGCTGTCTTTGTAGGTATCATTACCCCACCCCTAATTATATGCAATGCTTTTGGCTTAGGCATTGAGGATACTAGCTATATTGTCAGTATGTCTCTGTTTATTTCAGGTGTAGCAACCTTTATTCAAGCGAAAAAAATTGGTCCAATCGGTTCGGGATTATTGAGTATTCAAGGTACAAGTTTTACATTTTTGGGGCCAATTATAGGAGCAGGCATGGCTGCTATTTCCGGTGGGGCATCACCTACTGAAGCTTTGGCATTGGTATTTGGAGTTGCATTAGCCGGTTCTTTTATCGAGATGATTTTAAGTCGATTTTTGGATCAGGCTCGAAAAATTATTACTCCTCTTGTAACAGGTATAGTTGTAACCCTAATCGGATTGACTCTGGTCAAAGTGGGTATTGTTAGTATGGGTGGTGGTTTTGGAGCTATGAAAAGCGGAAACTTTGCTACTTTTCAAAATTTGGCCTTATCTTTTGGCGTAATGGCAATTATAATAATCCTTAATAGAAGCAAAAACAAATACCTTAGAATGAGTTCTATTTTCATAGGGTTACTTGTTGGATATTTCGTTTCTATTTTCTTAGGACTTATCGACTTTAGTAAACTCAAGGATTTATCCATTATTGCGATACCTATGCCATTTAAATATGGATTGGGGTTTAGCTGGAGTGCATTTATTTCCATTGGAATAATTTATATAATTACTACCATTGAGTCAATAGGTGATTTGACTGCTACTTCTACTGTATCAGGAGAACCAATCGTCGGCGATGTATATTTCAAAAGAATAAGTGGTGGAGTTTTAGGTGATGGATTTAATTCCTTTTTAGCTTCATTATTCAATACATTTCCAAATACTACATTCAGCCAAAACAATGGAGTGATTCAATTGACAGGTGTTGCCAGCAGATATGTAGGATATTTTATAGCTGCAATATTGGTTGTGTTTGGATTTTTCCCAATAGTTGGTGGAGTATTTAAAATAATGCCGGAGCCTGTACTTGGTGGCGCTACAATAGTGTTATTTGGTACTGTTGCTGCAGCCGGAATCAGAATTTTGAATTCCATAAAACTAACCAACAGAGACATGATTATTTTAGCTGTGTCTTTAGCAATGGGTTTAGGAGTAACATTAGTTCCTGACATATTGAAAAACATGCCTCAAATGGTAAAAAACGTTTTTGCATCCGGAATCACGACAGGAGGAATATTTGCAATATTTTTAAATATATTGTTGCCAAAAAGAAAATAGAATTTAGATTACTTTTTTCCTGTGAGTTCATCTATGATTGTCCTTACAGAAATAATAAAACTTGTTAAAATATTTTTTAATTCAAAATCAAATAAAATGAAAAATTTATTTATAATTATTTTAGTTTTAATCGGACTTAAAGTATCATCACAAAATCTACAAGTCCTGTATGATGTTGGTGAAGACAGAAATCACATCACTACAACAGTTGAAATGTTTAAACCGGACAAATACGGCAATACATTCTTTTTTATAGATATGAATTATGGTGGAGATGGGGTTAAAGGAGTAAGCTTAGCTTATTGGGAAATTGCCAGAGTTTTTTCAACAAAAAAATTCCCCCTTGGTCTAAATGTAGAGTTTAATGGAGGATTTGGAAGAAAGGTATTGGATAGAGTTCCCGGAAAACCTACAATAGCATATGGAATAAATAATGCATGGCTCATTGGTCCAACCTATTCTATGAATGCCAAAGATTTCTCCAAGGGATTTACTGTAAAAGCACTATATAAAGCAATCGAAGGTCAAGAAGGTTTTGGCTATCAATTGACCGGAGTATGGTATATTCATTTTTTAAATAGAAAAGTGACTTTCAAAGGTTTTGCAGACTTTTGGAGACAGGATTCGGATTTCAATTTTGACGGAAAAGTTGATGCTACTCACGTTTTCTTAGCAGAACCTCAGTTGTGGTATCATTTAAATAAGCATTTTGATATTGGAGGTGAAGTGGAATTATCAAATAATTTTGCATTAGTGGAAGGCTTTAAGATCCGACCTGCACTTGGAATAAAATGGAATTTCTAATGTCCAATATAATTCACACTATCATATTTAAGTGAATATTAATTAGTTTCTGCAAGAAAATACATCAGATTAAAATCGCATATTTGCTTGCAGCTAATAAATATCAGAAAAATAATTGAGCTCGGATTAAAAATCACATTATTTCGAGCTCAATTTAGTTTAATTGATTACATTTGCATATTAAATTTAATAATATGAATTACATAAAAAAAATAAATGAATTAGCAGAAAAATACAGAGATTATACTGCTGAAAATCTATCAAAACTCGTTCAAATCAAATCCCTAAGTATGGGGGAAAAAGATGTACAACTGGAATTAAAACGCCAAATGGAAGAAGCGGTATTTGACGAGGTGCGCATAGATGGACTTGGCAATGTCATAGGAAGAATCGGAAACGGTAAAAAGATATTGGCAATTGATGGACATATGGATACTGTGGACATGGGAAATCTAGATAATTGGGACTTTGACCCATTGGGAGGAGAAATAAAAGATGGATATGTTCACGGTAGAGGTACGGTTGACCAAGAAGGCGGTCCTGCCGCATTTGTCACCACAGGAAGGATTCTAAAGGAATTGGGTTTTGACCGGAATATGACGATATATTTTGTCGGTAGTGTGATGGAAGAAGACTGTGACGGATTGTGCTGGAAATATATAGTAGAGGAAGAAAAAATCAAACCGGATTTTGCAATAAGTACTGAACCGACAAACCTCAATATTTATCGCGGTCATAGGGGGAGAATGGAAATGCATGTAAGCTTTTATGGCGTATCTTCACACGGTTCTGCACCTGAAAGAGGTAAAAATGCGATATATATGGCTTCCAAAGTAGCTCTAGAAATAGAAAAGCTCAATGAAAGATTGAAATACGATGAATTTCTTGGTAGAGGTAGTGTGACTATTTCTGAAATAGTTTCAAAAAGTCCTTCACTTTGTGCTGTATCAGATTTTGCAAGAATTCACTTGGACAGAAGATTGACTTGGGGCGAAACAAAAGAATCGGCAGTAAAAGAAATCGAAGAACTCATCAAAGGAATGAATGCTGAAGTGACAGTATTGAACTATTGGGAAAAAGCTTATACCGGACTTGAATACGGAATGGAGAAGTATTATCCTACATGGAAAATCCCGGAAGATCACGAGATAGTACAAACAGGTGCAAGTGCATATAGGAAATTATTCAATAAAGAAGCAAAAATAGATAAGTGGACATTCTCTACAAATGGCGTCACTATTAATGGATATTACGATATCCCAATTATTGGTTTTGGCCCCGGGAATGAGGTTCTGGCTCATGCTCCAAATGAAAAGGTTGCTATTGATGATTTGGTGGTAGCTTCTGCTTTTTACGCAGCATTTGCCTATGAGATGAAGGTGTAATATATTAAGAACCCACCCCTGCCCTCCCTTACAAGGGAGGGCGTAGTGTTGGGTAAATAAACGATGTACGCCCCCTTCCCTCGTGAGGGAAGGGCTGGGGATGGGTGCTAAATAAATTTTATGAAAAACACAAATATATTGTATAGAGCAAGGGAACTGAGGAAGAACCCTACAAAGGCTGAAGCTATATTTTGGGAAAATGTAAGAAAAAGGCGTTTCTTAGGATTGCGTTTTAATAGACAATATGTGTTATCGTATTCTGATGAATTAAACATAAAAAAGCATTATATAGCAGATTTTTTATGCTTTGAAAAGAAAATAATCGTTGAAATTGATGGTGGCATACACGATATTCAGAAAGAATATGACCAAATCAGGGAGGAAGATTTAGAAAATATGGGGTATGCAATTATAAGATTTAAAAATGAAGAAGTTCTAAACAATTGGGATCAAGTTCGTCGCAAACTTAAAGAATTTTGCGAAAAAAGATAATTTTGACTTTAGAACCCACCCCTGCCCTCCCTTACAAGGGAGGGGGTAGTGCAATGTAAATGAACGACATACACTCCCTTCCCTCGTGAGGGAAGGGTCAGGGATGGGTGCTATAAAAGATATTTAGAACCACTACCTGCACTTACTAGGGAGGGGGTAGTGCAATGTGAATGATCGATATACGCTCCCTTCCCTCGTGAGGGAAGGGGCAGGGATGGGTGCTATAAAATATATTTAGAACCACTACCTGCCCTTACAAGGAAGGGGGTAGTGCAATGTGAATGATCGATATACGCTCCCTCCCCTCGTGAGGGAAGGGATGGGGATGGGTGCTATAACTAACAATTAAACTTATAAAAAAATGAAATTACAAAAGAAGATTAAAGGGCTTAAAAAGTTTAAAAGCAAACTCTATAAAAAGGATTTTCTCTTGACTTGGGAAAAAAGTGAAGAAGACTTGCAAATGGTTCTTGAAGTTGCAGAAATATTGAAGCAATTGAGGGATGAAAATATTTCACCAAAAGTCTTTGACTCAGGTCTTGCCGTATCTATATTTAGGGATAAATCTACCAGAACAAGATTTTCTTATGCTTCTGCTGCCAATCTTTTAGGATTGGAAGTTCAGGATATGGATGAAGAGAAATCACAGATTGCTCATGGTGAAACCGTAAGGGAAACTGCAAATATGATCTCATTTTTGACGGATTTTATCGGGATTAGAGATGATATGTTCCTTGGAGAAGGAAATAAATATATGAGAGAAGTGGGAGAAGCTTTGGATGAAGGATATGAAAACGGAGTTTTACCGAATAGACCGGGCATCGTCAATCTTCAATGCGATATGGATCACCCTACCCAATCAATGGCAGACTTGTTGCATCTTAAAAATGAATACGGTTCACTCGACAAACTAAAAGGCAAAAAGCTTGTGATGAGTTGGGCCTATTCCCCCAGTTACGGCAAACCATTATCTGTTCCACAAGGAATAATAGCCTTGATGTCACGCTTCGGCATGGATATCGAATTGGCATATCCTGAGGGCTATGAACTGATTCCCGAAATAGTGGAGATAGCAAAGAAAAACGCTAAAAAAAGCGGAGGAACATTCAAGATCAGTCATTCGATGAAGGACGCTGTCAAAGACGCTGATATCGTTTACCCAAAGAGTTGGGCACCTTTCCATATAATGGAAGAACGCACAGAATTACTCAAAAAGGGTGATAAAGAGGGATTGGACAATTTGGAACAACGATGTCTTGCTGAAAATTCCAAATTTAAGGATTGGGAATACAACGATGATAAAATGAAAAGCACTAAAAAAGGGAAAGCACTATATATGCATTGTCTTCCTGCCGATATTTCCGGTGTTTCCTGCAAAGAAGGTGAAGTCGCTGACAATACTTTTGAACAATTCAGGCTCAAAACCTATCATGAAGCCGGTTACAAACCGTATATCATAGCTGCGATGATGTTTACAAATCAATTTAAAAATCCTGCTAAGACGCTAAGAAAAATATTAGAGGCAAAGAATACAAGAAAAGGTTTATAGAGCTGGTTAATCCACGTCCTAAATCCCTCTTCTTTTTATAACAAAACCGTTTTTTTTTAATGTGCTTACAAAAAGAGAGGGATTTTATTAATACTTATTTTTAAAAGTTTCTATTCAATTTTAATATCTCCATGTCCCTTTAATTCGCAATCACTTCCGAAAAACTTATAGTACATTCTTACCGTATCATTTGAAATTCCAAATTCGTTCAAATTAATACCCATCTCATTAGAGAAAATTGAATCCTTCGAAAATAAAACATTGAAATTTCTATCAACAATTCGAAATCCTAATCTACATTCATCAGGTTTTGATATATAAAGTTTGAATATTCCGTTACATGGATTAGGATAGGAAATAATGGAATAATTATCATTGTCTACGATACAGAAATTTTCTTTTTTATCGATGAATAAAGAGTTTTCTTTGTCATTCCAGTTATCTTGTAATTTCCAATCGCTCTTATCCTGAGAAATCAACTCACCATTTGCAGTAGTTTCTGTTATCCCGTTAAATGTTATTGTGGCATCTGCATTATTATCAACTTTTTCCCACTCACAGGAGAAAGTCAAGAAAATAATAATTGTAATAATAATCATTCGTCTAATCATAA
>JALVAD010000343.1 GCA_027011385.1 Saprospiraceae bacterium
ATATTTTATATTGACATTTCATTAACATAAATATTTTTGATTTTTTAAATAAATGACTTTAATTTTGCGTTTTATAATGTCTTTTGCTTTAGCATCCTGCTATCAATTAGACGTTATCTATCAGCTTTTTTGTTTTGAAACCCATTAAAACAATTTTGTATGAATGTAGAAATTAAAAATGTAAATAAATTTTACGGTTACCAAAAAGTATTGGATGATGTTTCTTTTGAAGTAAAACCAGGTGAGATTCTCGGTTTTCTAGGACCAAATGGTGCTGGTAAAACCACGACAATGAAAATAATTACCGGTTTTATAGGGTTAGATTCAGGAGATGTCATTGTAAATGGTAAATCTGTTAAATCAGGGGAAACCAAATCGTCAATTGGATATTTGCCCGAAAATAATCCTCTTTATTTGGATATGCCTGTTGTCGATTATTTGAAATTTAGTGCTAAACTCCAAGGTGTAAAAAAGGAAAATATTGAGAACAAAGTCAGGGAAATGATAAAATTGACCGGTTTGAACCGTGAAAAGCATAAACTGATAGGAGAGTTGTCAAAAGGATATCGCCAAAGGGTGGGATTAGCCCAAGCTCTTATCCATGATCCTGATATTTTGATTTTGGATGAGCCAACTACCGGATTGGATCCTAATCAAATAATTGAAATTAGAGAATTGATAAAGAAATTGGGAAAAGAGAAGACGGTTATTTTGAGTACACATATTTTACCTGAGGTTGAAGCAACTTGTGATAGGATTTTGATTATCAATAAAGGGAAAATTGTTGCAAATGGTACGTCAAAAGACCTAAGACAGCAAGCCGAAGGAAGTAATATCCTAAAATTGAAATTGATAATTCCTGACAACGAATTGGTAATTGAAAAGCTCAAATCATTGCCTAGTGTCGAAGACATAAGTGTAGTTGATGGGGAAACGGGGAGATTTGAGATAAAAAGTCACAAAGGTTTAAGGTCAAATAGGGAGATATTTGATATTTGCGCAAAAAATAATTGGCCAATAGATGAAATGATTACTATAGAAACAAAATTGGAAGATGTATTTAGAAATCTCACTATGAATTAATAGTTGAAAGTTTGGATAGTTCGTGGATTAGGATTTTTTATTAGTGTTTATTTTAGATTAATTTTATTAAATGAAAGATTATGGATTCAGTATTAACAATTTCAAAAAAAGAGTTGGCAGGCTTTTTTGATTCCTTGTCAGGATATATAGTTTTGATTGCTTTTCTTGGTTTTACGGGCTTTTTTACCTGGTTGTATGGATCGGATATATTCATAAGGAAACAAGTTGACTTGCTAGTGTTTTTTAGTATTGCCAAATGGACATTATTCTTTTTTATACCTGCTATTACGATGAAACTTATATCGGAAGAGAGAAATACAGGAACATTGGAGTTGCTATTGACTAAACCGGTTAGTGAATCACAATTGGTTTTGGGTAAGTTTTTTGCAGCTTTCTTTTTAGTGGCCATTGCTTTGGCATTGACCATTGTTTATTATATCAGTATCTCTTATCTTGGTAAAGTTGACCACGGTGCAATAATAAGCGGATATTTTGGCTTATTGCTTTTTAGTGCCGCTTATATCGGAATAGGCTTATTTGCCAGTAGTATTTCAAAAAATCAAATAGTTGCATTTCTACTGGCATTATTTATTGGTATATTTTTCCAAATAATTTTTGATATTTTAGCCGGTTCTGTTACCGGATTTACGGGTAAAATATTTGACTTTTTAAGCCTTTCCGGACACTTTGATTCTATTTCAAGAGGTGTTTGGGATACTAGAGATATTATATATTTCATTTCAATTTGTGTTTTGGGTATTGAATTGGCTAAGGAAAATTTAGTATTCAGAAAGTAAAAAATCTAATTTGTAGGATGTTTTGGTCTTATGGTGCGTACTAAAATGAAAATAATCATAGTGCGAAGTATTGAAAAAAATAATTATAAAAATAATAGATTATTGTGTTATGAAAAAGTATTATAATTCATTAATTTTAATAGGAGTTTTGATATTGGTAAATCTATTGTCATACAAATTCTATTATAGATTGGACTTGACATCAGATCACCAATTTACATTGAGCAATGCAACTAAAAATATATTGAAATCGTTGGAAGATCCGGTGACTGTGACAGCCTATTTCTCTGAGAATTTACCTCCCAATGTTCAAAAAACAAGAGAAGATTTTAGGGATTTGTTGGAAGAATATGCCGGGATTTCCGGTGGCATGGTCGAATACAGGTTTGTTGACCCTTCCAAAGATAAAGATAAAGAACAAGAGGCTCTTCAAAGTGGGATAAGACCTGTGATGATCAATGTTAGGGAAAAAGATGAAATCAAACAACAAAAATCTTTTATAGGTGCAATAATTAGCCTTGATGATAGGAGAGAGATTATTCCGTTTATAAAACCGGGAGCTCCTTTGGAATATGATCTGTCAACTGCTATAAAAAAAGTGTCTATTGAGAACAAACCTTCTGTCGCAATTTTGTCTGGACACGGTGAACCCGGTTTGGACCAATTGAGTCAGGTGGAACAATCTTTATCAGTTCTCTATAATCCGGAATCTGTAAATCTCAAAAAAGCTAAGGAGATTGATTCGAAATATAAGGTTGCCTTATTAATTGCCCCAAAGGATAGTTTCGCTATGGAAGATTTCCAAAAATTAGATAGTTACTTATCAAAAGGGGGAAATTTGGTCTTGGCTATAAACAGTGTAGATGGAGATTTTCAACAATCAAGAGGAGTTATAGTTAATACAGGTATCGAAACTTGGCTTAAAAGTAAAGGGCTGAATATTGACCATAAATTTGTTGTCGATGCTAGTTGCGGTAGCGTTTCAGTCCAACAAAAACAAGGTTATTTCACTATGGTCAATCAAGTAAAATTTCCTTTTTTACCTATAATTAGAAATTTCGATGAGCACACAATAACTAAAGGTATAGAAGAAGTGATTTTTAAATTTGCAAGTCCAATGGAATATGTCGGAGATAGTTCTATCCATTTCACGGAATTGGCGACAACATCTGAAAAATCAGGTGAAGTAGATGGAAATACTTACTTTGATGTAATGAATAAAAAATGGACATCTTCAGATTTTAATAAACCAAATATCACTGTAGGAGGAATCCTTGAAGGTAAATTGGCAGGAGGTGTAGATTCCAAAATAGTTGTTTATTCAGATGGAGACTTTGCGATAACCGGTTCTGGTAGGAATAGACAGAACGATAATAATATAAGTCTATTGGTCAATTCTGTTGATTGGTTGGGCGATGATACAGGTTTGATAGAACTGCGTACCAAAGGAGTCGTGTCCAGACCAATTGAACAAGAATTTTTAACGGAAGAAGCCAGCGGAAAGAGAAGTTTTATTAAGTATCTCAATTTTGGATTACCTATTTTATTAGTGATTTTAATTGGAATATTTATTATCCAAAGGAGAAAAGCCATTAGAATAAGAAGAATGCAAGAGGAATATTAAAAATTGAGAGTAGGGAATATGCATCTTTTAACGGAAGATTATTTTTAACACAAAAAAGATTAACAAATGAAAAATAAAAAATTGCTTATTATCTTTGTTGTATTATTGGCAATATATGCGGGCGTTACACTATTTGGAGATAAAAACGAAAGTAGTTTTAATGATAAAATAGCAGATTTTGACACTAAATCAATTGATGCCATACAGATTCATCCAAAAGATGCCACTAAAAAGGATTTTTCGTTGCAGAAAGACGGGGATGCTTGGACAATTAAAACAACAAATGAGTCTTATCAAGCCGATAATAGCAGTGTGGAAAATGCATTGAACAGCCTGAATAAGATTAAAATAAAGAATATAATCACTAAAAATCCTGATAAATTCGCAAAATATGAACTTGAGGACGGAAAATGCAAGGAAGTCAAAGTTTTTTCAAACAAAAAGAAATTATTGGATTTGCTATTAAGTAAGTTTAAATTTAACCAACAAGCACGTACAGCAAGTTCATATATCAGACTTGCAGGAAAAGATGAAGTATATTCAACAGATGGATTTGCTAGTATGAGCATATCTGATAATATTTCTGCCTACAGAATAAAAGATTTAGCGAAATTTGATATCAACGATGTGAATAGCATAAAATATACTGATGGTGATAACATTAATAAGGAATTGACAAAGCAAGGCAAGGATTGGACTAAAGGAAATGTGATTGTAGATTCTACTAAAATAGCAGGATATTTATCATCAATGTCTTCAATAAAAGGATCAAAATTTGTCGAAATAGATTCCGGTTGGCAAAAGCCTTCTTCATTTGATAAGCTTGAATTTAACCTAGATGACAAAACTATAATTATTAATGCCTATCCCGATACGATGATATCATCAGGTTTTATAATCAATAGTTCTATTAATGATAAAGCGTATTTTGATAGTGATAGCACAGGATTGTACAAACGTATATTCGGGAAGTTTGAGGAACTGTAAAATTGGCTTTGCTTGAGTAAATCCTTTTATTGTTGAATATTACTAGAAAATATATCCTTCCTTACAATTCCATTATCAAGATACTGTTTTTTTGTATTTCGATATTGTTTAGCGATATTGTTTTTTGTGATATAATATCTTTAGCGGTTTTGTGATTTTTAATCATTTCGTGGTATCTTGGCGTACTTACAACATGGGATTTATCATTTGTATTTAAGATAATCATTATTGTTTTGTCTTCGTTATATCTGAAATATACATAAATACCATCCTCAGGAATAAAATGCTTAAGTTTTCCTGTTTGTAATGCCGGAGAGTGCTTACGATATCCAGCTATTGTTTTGATATAGTCAAATATTTCATTTTCTTCAACAGTTCTTCCTTCTAAAGTAAATTTATTTACATTATCCTCCTTCCATCCGCCGAGGAAATCTTGTCGTACATTGCCATCAGGTTTAGCATCTCCCGTAAAAAGTAATTCAGTACCATAATACAATGTGGGAATACCTCTCAAAGTCATTAGTAAACCGATTGCACTTTTGAGTTTGTTGGTGTTATTATTGAGTGTTGTCAATATACGGCTTTTATCGTGATTGTCAAGGAAAATTACATTATTATACGCATTTTTATAGAGAAAATCTTGTGTCAGATAGTAATACAGCCTTGAAATTCCTTCTGTCCATCCTTGGGGTTTTGCCAGTGCTTCTTCGATAGCAAAATTGAGTTGGAAGTCTGTTACCGACGGAAGATTAAACAAAGTATCGACACCTGATTTATTATCTTTAGTGAAATATGCCTGCACACTTTCATTTTGAACCCATGTCTCACCAAAAAGGCTAAGATTCGGAAATTCGTTTAGCATGCTTTTTACCCATTTCGATAAGAAATTTTGATTGGGAAAGAACCATGTATCAATTCTGTAAGCATCCAATTTTGAGTATTCTACCCACCAGATATTGTTTTGGATCAAATAAGTTGCGAGTAAAGAATCCTCTTGATTTAAGTCAGGCATAGAGTAGTCAAACCAACCTTCACTCAATTTTTTTTTGTCAAAATCCGAAGCATAGGGGTCGGGAATAACTGATGATCTGAAATTGGATTTTGTAAATTCAGGCCACTGATGAATCCAATTATTTGACGGAATATCTTGCATTAGCCAATTTTCATTTCCGCAATGATTCAATACGATGTCCATTACCACTTTTAGTCCCTTATCGTGTGCCTTTTTCACATATGTTTTATACAATTGGTTTGTGCCAAATCTTTTATCAATATCATAAAAGTCTGTGATAGCGTAACCGTGATAAGAAGCATATGGTTGGTCGTTTTCCAATAGGGGAGTAGCCCAAATGGCAGTTGCTCCAAGTTCCTTGATATAGTTGAGATGATCGATTATTCCTTGTATGTCTCCACCGTGTCTAAAATACATCTTTTTGCGGTTTATTCCCCTTTGTTTCATATCATCGTAGCTATCATTTGAATAGTCGCCATTGGCAAATCTATCAGGCATTATTTGATAAATGAAATCCGAATTATCCAAGCCTTTTCTTTCGTATTTTTCTCTGTTTTTAATTTCATATTTATATTTTTTAATAATCGCGCCATTGGATAGAACAATGTCGAAGAAACCGGATTTAGAATTTTCTGTAATTTCAATATCGATGAATAGATAATTTGGATTTGGAACTCTATGTACTTTTAGCAATTTTATTCCAAAAGTATTTGATAATGACACTTTAAATTTATTAATGTCTTTATCGTAAAGCAATATTTGAAGAGTCTTATTGTTCATCCCTTTCCACCAAAAAGGAGGATTTATTTGTGGCGTTTTGATAAAAGCAATCCCAGTATCAGCATATACGTGATATTGAGCGTGCTCCATACCCAAGGGCATATATTGAGCAGGGTCATCATTGTAGATACTATCTGTTTGTGAGTACAGAGTGGTGTTAAAAACAATAATTAAAAATAAGAATGCGAGTTTATATTTCATCGTTAAAATGTTTTAGTGTTGTAATAGCACAAAATGAAATTCTTTTAAAAGTATAATAGATGCTAAATTAATAAAATTTTTTGCTAATTGGGTAAATTGCTTATATTGTTGTATTTTTATATAATAAGAAAATAAGCTTGCATAATTAAAAACCTATTTTTGGTACTCTACAGTAAGCCAATGTTAAACTACCTCTTGTCTGATCAGAAGTTAAGTAATAACTTGGCATGGGCTAGTATTATTTAAATATAATTAGAGTTGTTGTAGAGCAGCACCGGAACAACTATTTTACAATTTTAATAAGATATTGCGAACAGATAGTTGTACCTCATCAGGGAAGGAAAAGAATAAGAAAACGATGTAAGTAAGTGATGGTGAAAATTGAGATTATACCTCTGTACAGCAGTATTAACCTCTTAGTGAATAAACAACGATAGTGTGAATAAACCAGACATTAAAAAAAGAGGTAGTTCTTATGAACTACCTCTTTTTTATAAAATAATGAGGCTATAAATTATCATTTATTATCTAGTCAAAACCAACTTTTTGAAAAACCTATTTTTATTTTTATCAGAGATTATAACATTGTAAATACCTGCTCTTAATCTCTCTTTTGCATTGTTGATTAATACATTCTTATAACCTTGATAAGTCAGACTTTTGTTCATCACTAATCTTCCCGTATTGTCATATATATCAATACTCAACTCACTATCCCTGTCAATACCCATAAGAGTAAAATACACTTTATCGGAAGCCGGGTTAGGGAATACCTGAAGATTTGGAGTCTTGTTTTCACTATCAAATTCGACTACACGAGCATCGGAATATACATATCGTCCATCCAAATCAATTATCTTAAGCCGGTAGTAGAAAGCTTGATATCCAAGATTATTATAGACATCCTTATCGATAAATGAATATGATTTAGTACCCCTGTCTGTTCCTGAACCTTTTACTGTTCCTGCATATTCCCAATCATTGAATCCCGTACTTCTCTCAATCTCAAATCTATCAAAATTGACCTCGTCCTCACTATCCCAAGACAAATAAGAAGAAGTCCTATTGTATCTTTTTGCTGTGAAATTGGAGAGGGTTAAGGGGATTGCAACTGTTTCGGTAGTTTCTGCATATTGCGGATTTCCGTTATTATTAGCCGTAGATTTCCCGGGTGAAGCATAAAATGGATTTGTATAGTTAGTTACATCATCTAAACTTCCAACAAATTGAAAGTACCAAAATACCCAACCACTTGCCCCCCCATCTTCATCAACTTGTTGGATAAGAGAAGAATTAGTTGAATTTCCATCAAAGCATATTTTACCAATTTTATATTCGTTATTTGCAATCCAATTAACAGATGGTGGTGATCCAACTTGATTGATATTATAATCTTGATAAGTATAACCTCCGCTTGAATGTTGATCTATAGGATTCTGAATTCCCATCCCAGTTAGTAAATCATAGATATTTGCAGTAACAGCTTCACCTTGTGTGGGCCACCTAACAGAAATAACATAACCTAATGGAGCAGCATTTATATCAATATCAGGCTTAGCATAAACATCAATACAATTATCACTAACTTTTTTAATTGTTGCTTGTAAATGTTCTTGGGCAAAGATATTAGATAAACTACCTAATAT
>JALVAD010000344.1 GCA_027011385.1 Saprospiraceae bacterium
TATGGCAGGGCCATTAAATAAAATAGATTGGTCAGATCTTGAAGATGCAATTCCTGCATTTTTAACCATTGTGCTGATCCCACTTACTTATTCGCTAACACAGGGACTGATCTATGGAATGTTTGCATATACACTGATCAAATTGGCAAAAGGTAAGAAAAAGGAGGTACCTGTTAGTTTGATTATCATCGATCTTGTTTCTGTTGTTATGCTTGCGATTGAGTATGGGATGATATGAATTCAGCTTACAAAATGTTATTATAATTATTATGTAGTGTCTGGCCGGAAACACATCAAATTATTAGTGCTCTCTGTAAGAAACTAAATAGAAATATTAGACGAAATGATTTTTTTTCATTTAATGGCGTAAAATCTGACATCGCATGCACAATTTTACGCCAAAATTTGGAATTCGATGTGTGATTTTCTTCTCTTATAATAAAAAAGATATAAAAATCCAACCGTTTTCAGTGTTTATCACGTCTAAGATATCAAAAGTCAATAAGCAATGAAAACATTAATAAACACCTTATTTATAATATCTGCATCAATTATTTTAACGATGTTATCTTGTCAAAAAGAAATTCCGCTTTGTCATGATGTTGAATATAATAAGGCTTTTAAAATTGAGAAAAACAACAAATATTGCTTCAATGATGGGAATTATTTTGTTGTGGAGAATATGTCAAATGGATTTTGTCCCTGCAATTTAGAATGTTTTTGGGAAGGTGAGATGACTTTATATTTCAGTACATCTGAAAATGGGGTAATTGTAACTAAAATTGTTGGTAGTTCTAATAAAACCGATAGTACATTTATCACAAACAAACATTTTATCAGATTTCTTGACATCCAATTTATTGAACCATGTAGTTACACAAAACCATCCCCGGATATTAAAAATGCGACCATATTAGTAACAAAAGAATAGAAGAGAGGATTTTCGTGCAGCATAATCTTAAATTAATGCATCCTTGGATTATCAAGGAGGATTTTTTATCTTTGAAATATTATTAACATTACATATCCAAATTAAATGAATCATTTTATATTTACATTTGTACTTTTTTTTATATCTAATTTTTTATTCGCCCAAACCTATTACGTTGATAATTACGGAGCAGTTGGGGATGGTGTTACCGACGATTATACTGCAATTCAAAATGCGATTTGGGATTTACGCGGTACAGGAGGAACACTATATTTTATTTCCGGAAAAACGTATATTATTTCACAAGGACTGACCTTTAATACATTCCCTGATACTCACAATTATTTGGTTACTTCTACAGGGACTGAAAAAGCAACTATCAAAGTCCAAGACGGAACTATTTTGTATTGGAATCACTGGGGTATAAGGTTAAGTGAGTCCAAGAATGTAACAATTGAGAATCTAACTATAGACGGAAATCGCGATACCCGGAATCCTACTGTTGAGACATCGGGAACTTCCGTGATGTTTATTGACGGTGCAAGTGATGGTACCAGATTAAAAAATCTTAATCTCATTAATTCACCAATGGACAATGTCTATATAGTAGTGCATGAAAACTACGGTGAAACTCAAATGACTGATTTCGAGATGCACAATTGCAAACTGGAAAATGCATTTAGAAACAATATGAGCGTGATATCAGGTGAAAATTTCAAGATTATCGGTTGCGAATTTAATAACGCCAATGGCACAGACCCTCAATCCGGCATTGACTTTGAACCGAATAACGGTTCGGCAAACGGATATAAAAATATGACAATCGAAGGCTGTAAATTTAAAAATAATGTTAGATACGGAATCGAACTTATTTATAAAGTTGATGGTTCGGGATTTTCAACAATAAAAAACAATCTTTTTGAAAACAACGGTATTTTGGTAGGTAGTAAAAACAATAAAATCCACCATAACATCTTTGTCAATCAAGATCATCAACATTTGCACTCTGACCAAACAAGAGATGGTATTATATATTTTCACGCCAATCAACACGGAGAGAATAATGATGTTTTTAATAATTATTTTTACGATAATCCGATGCCACCCAGCTCTCATTTGGTGCACTTTATGTACAATTCAGGAGGAAATAATCATTTGTACGACAATTATGGACACGGCAATACAGTAGCAGGATTTGTATCGAATAATACTTGGGCGGGAACGCCTCCTCAAATAATCTCAAACAATGAATTTATCAATAGAAAAGAAATGGGGTATTGGACAATGGACAATGTCGATATTACCGGCACTACGATTAATGACCTTTCATATTTTGGCAATGACGGAAGCATCGTAAATTCCCCTGCATCAATTCAGGGAAAAGTAAATGAGGCTTTGGATTTCTCTCCCGATGATAAATACATCCAAATCGATACTTCAAACAGTTTGAATATTCAGATGAATATCACTTTATCTGCATGGATAAATTGGGCTGGAACTAATGCCAACGAGCCGGAGCAAGTGATCATAGGACGTGGTGATGACTGGAGATTTGGGATCAATAATTCAGGACAATTGCAATTTTATGCACCTCATACGAGCGATACCACTTATACAGCCGGATGGATTCAAGCCGCTATTGGTGATGCAATTCCAATAGATGAATGGACGCACATAGCATTCACTTACGACGGAAGAATTTCCAAGTTGTATATCAATGCAGTGGAAGTGGCAAGCGAACAGGCAAACGGTGTCATTGGTACTTCATTTGACAAAATATTTATCGGGGCTCAAAATACCACTACTTTTTCTTTTAACGGTAGCATTGACGAAGTTAAAATCTATAATTATGCTCTTGACCAAAAAGATATTGAAAAGGCTCGTGGTGTGAATTATTATGTTGACTTCACATCGGGTAATGATGCCAATCAAGGTGCAAGTCCCTCTACCGCATGGAAGACAATCACCAAAGTAAATGATGAAATGAACAATTTCATAGCAGGGGATTCTATCCTGTTCAAAAGAGGTGAAGTCTGGGACGAAGACAGACTTTATATAGAAAACATAACAGGTTCGCTATTAAACGACATTGTATTCGGAGCTTATGGTTCTGGAGCAAAACCGGTATTCAATTCCGTTGTAATCCAAAGCCACAATTGGACTGATACCGGAAACAATATCTGGAAAGCGACCAATCCTCCGGCAGATCATCCTCAACGAATTTTGATAGACGGAGTTGAAAAATTAAGAGCAAATATCCAAAGCGAACTGGATGGAGTCAACTTCTTTTGGCGATATGATGATGCTACAAATGATTTGTATTTATATTCTACCATCAACCCAAATGGAGTAACGGAAATAAAATATGCAACTGATTTCCCCATGATATCGGGCGATGCAGAGAATATTACAATTTGTGATTTGGATTTACAAGGAGGTTGGACAGCATTTTACATTAATACAAACTCTAAAAACATCACTCTTGACAGTATGAATATCGGCAAGTATGCAGATGGTGGAATTGTAATAAATACAGATTCCAATACGCCATCGGAATACCCTGCAAATATTAAAATAACCAACTGCAATTTTGATTCGTTTTTTACTCTGGACTATTCTATGGCAGGCACATATCCCGGTAGTTCAGACAGAGGTTGCGGTGATGGTATCAGGTATCAAGCTTGTGTAAGTGGTGAACTGAAAGATTGTTATTTCAAAAACTGGGGACATGCAAGTATCAGCCTTGACGGCGGAGTAAATGTAAAGGTTTACAATCTCAAAATTCATGATAATTATATGACATCTCCTGATATTTGCTACGGTGGCAGATTGGGAGTAGATGATGCTCATGACAATGAAATATACAACAATCAATTAGTAAATACTTCGATACAAAGTCAAATAAACGGTTACAACAACCATTATCATCACAATATTGTAAATTTGGTAAGAAACACTCCGCTTTTAGTTAATGAGAAAGGAGTTGGGTTTAATATTGCAGCCTATTCAAACACGGAAACAAAAAATAATATTTATGAAAATAATGTGATTTTGAATACCGAAGGAGTGGGAATCGAAATATCAGGAAACAATGATTACGGTGTTTATGACAATATTATAAGGAATAATATTATTTACAATTGTGGCATGACTGTCAATGGGATAAGCATTGATGTCAATGTCAATGAATACGATTCGACTTATGATAATTCGTTTTTAAACAATTTAATTTATAGTTCGACTACAAGCCAAACTTGTAAATTTAGAGCTACTCTGTATGATGTTGACGGCTTTAATTCTCAAAATGGGGTTGATGGATATGTTATTTTGAATAATTTTGCCAATAATCCTCAATTTGTTGATGAAGCAAATAACGATTTTCATCTTAAAGCAAATTCCCCTTGTATCGATGCTGGTATTGATGGATTATCTGATAAAGATTATGATTCCAAGCCTATACCTATATTAAAAAATACCGATATCGGTGCTTATGAATACGGTATTTATTGGAATGGAAATATAAGCCGGTATTGGAATATAGCGGGCAATTGGTCAAACGGTCAAGTTCCTGATATCAATACACAAGTGACTATTCCAAAACCTGAATATTACAAGCATTACCCAAAAGTTTACGACAACAGACAGGTGAAAAGTTTATATATGAAACAAAATGCAAAAATGATAATTAATTCCGGTAAAACCCTTGATGTAATCGAGTAAAGGAGAAATCGTAGAATTATGACATTCAAAACAAAGCTGAATCAACTTAAACCGGCTTCACAATCTTTCAGCTAGTTCAGGATTTCACTTTGTTCAATCCTTCAGCTAATTCAGGATTTCACTTTGTTCAATCTTCCTGCCTCAGCTTGCGAGTCCTACTATTTCGCAATTGAAAGAGTTTCCAAGACTCAGAAGCTCGAAGAGATTCTGAAGCTGGCTTAATTTGAATATTAGAAACTTGTTAATATCCATCAAAAAAACAATAATATATACTTCATTGTTATTGAATAGTGGTAACTTTGTATTTTGTTAGAATTAAAATTGTTTTTTTTTGAAGAATATATTTTTATATTTGATATTTCTTTGGTCAATAGCTAATATTAGCGCACAGGATAAGGCGATGTTGAAGGCGCTCAATAATTATGTATATTTCACTAATGAATCTACGCACGGACTGCTGATTGTTCACAGACTTTTGGAAAATTACAATCAGGAAGTCAACAAATATGTAGATCTTCCGGGATATAAAATAAATAATATTAGCAACAAGGATTTGCCCCGTAATCTATTCAAAGACGAAGATCATTGGTTCTATCAAGTAACCCCTTACGAATGGTATAATAAAATCAAAAACAACGATAATATAATCGGTATAGAAAATCACAAAAAGCTATTTCCTATAGCTAAAAATATGTTTAAAACCATTAACCTAATCAATAATATCCGCTTTAAGATTGCCGATTTGTTATCTTCCAAGGATTTGTCTAAAGAGGAAAACCTAGAAGTAATTTATACAGAATTGGATAAAGCAGTAGATTTATTTGATTTGTATTATGCATATTTATTAAATTTGGAAAATGAATTGAGCATTATTTATCCAGACAATTTAAAGAATAATAAAGAAAAACAATTGATAGCATTATACGATAAATCCATTGATTTACTTAAAGCATTAAGGGTAAAGAACAGAGCTAAAATCAAAATGGAAAATGGACTCCTGAACAAAATATATAAAGCATATAAAAAAAACATTAGTTTCATTAAAAATAAAAAATGTAAAGAGTTTAATTCAAAGATTTTGGCTTCTATTGATGCTATTTTATCTACTACCCACGAGATTGAATTATCCCCGAAAGTTGCTAACGAATACAAGCTTTACGGTAAGCATTACTATTATTATAATGTGAATGTGATCGATAAATACAACAGATATGGCAATGGATATATACTGCATTTTAATGATTTATTGAAATGCAATAATATCAATATTCTGAAGAGATTTGAACTACCTCATTATTTTAAAGTAATAAGACCAAAGAAAAAAATAAAATCAGTGGAATGGATCAGGGCATCTATAAATAACATCAATTCTATTCCAAAAGATTTGGATGGCAGATTGACCAAATATGCTACAATTCACACTATTGAGGTGATCAATGATGAAATAGATTTGGAATTATTTGATTATAAAATCCAAGACGGGGATATCGTATCAATCAATTTCAATGGAGACTGGATTTTTAAAAATCTATCTCTAGAAACAAAACCAAAAAAAATAAAACTGAAGCTTAATAAAAAAGGTAAAAATTATATGGTTCTACATGCTGTAAATGAAGGTAGAAGACCACCCAATACTATTGGAATAAATTATAGATACAAAGGAGAGAAGAAGACTATTGTACTTGAATCCAATCTTAAAACAAGTGATTTAGTCCAATTTGTTATCAAGGATAGTAACTGATACCCAGTCTCAATCCTGCAAACAGATTTAGAGAAGAATTATATGCTTTTTTATTGTTCCTAAATCTCCACTTTGGAGCATTGATATCCCTGATTCCGATATTTCCAGTTAATTCCGTAAAAATCATCATCCTTCTAGCAATAAAAAATTGTATTCCTCCACCCCCCACAAGACTAAAATCGATCTTGGAAAAAAAGTCCAAATCACTTGAAATCGGACCGTTTTCTCTGATTTCTTCCAGGTTTTTATTATCGTGCTCATAAGGCCCATATGAGATGAAATTATAAAATTCCACTTCCTTGCCATCACGCTTCCAAACCACATCTGCATTGATTAGATAGCCTATTTGTATACCTCCAAAAATATACTTGAACAATTCATTGTAATCATAATTTTTTGTCTCACCAAAAACGTATTTATAAACGGCAGGCAGTTGGATATAAGTCAATGTTATTTCCTTTTCGTGTGGTATTTCGAGTAAGATATCCCCATATTTTTGACCTATTTCAGCGTAAATAACTCCAAATCTAAATGAGGTTTTGAGATAATTGTCATATCCGAATAATATCCCCACTTCCTTTCCGGGTTTAAATCTATAAGCCATTTCTCCAAAACCAAAATTGTTTTGATTCAAAATAGCAGATGCACCAATAGACGCATAAGGAGATAGGTACAATTTGCCGGTTTTGTATTGTAATTGAGCAAAAGAATTAAAGTATAAAAATAAAAGCAGAAAAGATATGAATATTTTGGATTTCATAATTAGCATTTTAAACATCACACGAATCTTTGCACTTTATTTGTCAAAAACACCTGTACATTTGAATCCAATACCTTGATTTTTTAGTGTGAAATTCAAATTCAAGTTCAATTTATCTCCTTCAATTTTCTTACCATCACCACTAACTAAAACCAACAGCTCTTGATCATTGAAATTTTGTTTTATTTCTAAGGTGTCAATTACAAATGAATTGAAGCTGGAATCAACAATAGCGTTCATAGTAAAACTATCAAATGATAATGGTGTAGTCCCAATATTAAACACCAAATCAACAGTATTGATTTTTAGCACATCAACAGAATTTCCGATTTCTTTTATTCTTAAAGTAATAGTATCCGTATTGGTCAAACATTTTAATTCTCCCGTCCAATCTCCGATAAGCGGAGTTATCCTTTTAGAACTACAATCACTACCACTCCAGCCATAATCACATTTACAGTTACCCTGTTCACATTGTCCATTACCACATTCCACACCTTCACATTCATCTACAGGATCAGTACAAGAATTATTTGACAATACAGCTAGAAGTAGAAACGAAATAAAAAATAAATACTTTCTCATTACTAAGATTTTTATCAAAGCCAAAGCAGCCCCCTGCTAAGCTATGGTTAGACAATATAACATAGAACACAAAATTAATCTTTATATTGTTAATTTATGCAATATATATGAGTTTTTTATATACATCTTTGAACAAGACATAAAAAAGAGGGACAATGCCCCCCTAATTTATTGCGATTTAGCCAGGATAGTTAAAAATAATATAACTGAGCAATGCCCCCGTTAATAATAATGCCAGTCTAAATCGCAAGTCTGTAAATAAGCTTTCGCTTTTACTGTCTTGCATGAGTTTTGGTTTTTAATTTTTAAAAGACAATAAATAAAAAGCAAAAAGCATACCATAAGATTTTTTTATAATATATTGAATACCTAACAATTATAA
>JALVAD010000345.1 GCA_027011385.1 Saprospiraceae bacterium
AACCGTATGGTCCACCCTCTAAAACATCATCCGCTGTAATTGTAGCTATACAATTTGCATCAACAGATACTTGTGACTGATCATTACATACTAATGTGCTTGTAGGATTTTGGAATTCTTCAACTCTAATATCAAACTCACAGCTGTCAATTACTTGACCTGCTTTCAATAAGTGTAACTTTACATGTTCTGTTGTACCATAACAAATATCCGTACCTATTGCTGGACCTTCTGCTAATACGATACCATTTGTAATCGCATCTCCTGCAAAAGACAAATTGCTCATTGTAACATCTGTTGAACAAGGGAAATCATCTGTTTGAACATAGAAAGTAATTGATTGTCCCGCACTCATATGTCTTGTAAATGTTCCATTTTGATCTAAAGCTCCTACCGGATCCATAATATCAGTACCAGACCAAACACCATTAAACATATATCCAAAAGGATCCCAAAATGGAGCCAAATCATGATTGTGGTATTCCCAGTCAAAAGTGAAGTTTCCATCATAAGGTGCAACAAAATTTACCATTGTGAAATTCCATAATGCTCCCGCTCCCTCTACAGTACAACCTGCAGTAAATCTATCTCTACCATACAAAGTAATTTCATTAGGTAAATTAGCCATATCGATAGCTGAATATATACCAGATATACCCAATTGTGCAGCAGTATTAACAGATCCAGGACCATTCAAAGTAAATCCTCCTGCAGCAGAATTCGCAGCGAAATCAGCCAAGAAATTTCCTAAATCAGGATTCCATTCCGGAAATGCAGAAACATCAAAATCACCAACAAATCCATTAGTAACTGGAGGTGCTGTCAATATAGTATCGTAGTGTGTAGTGCAATCACCTTCTGTTCTTGCTTCATATTGTGCAGGCCAACAACATTCTCCTGCATCTAGATAAGTAACAATGTCTCCGGGACAATCCAAATAACAATTAACAGGAGCAGGACCTGCTGCAAATGCAGAAACCACTACATTGTCAATAGCAAATCCCCATTGCCATCCACCTTCGTCATCATATACGAATCTAACTTGAAAATCAGCATTATTGTAAGCTGAAATATCAATATCTTCATGACCATTTGAGTCATCGTCTGCAAAGAAGACTTGATCCCATGCAGCACCATTATATACTTCAACGATAAAATTACCGCCTCCGGCAAATGCTTCATGCTCCCAATCGAAGCTAAATAAATTTCCACCTCCGGATAAATCCATTACAGGTGAAATGATGTACAAACTACCATTAGGATTATCAAAATCATCATCAGCTACGGCTTGAGACCCTGAAAATCCGGCAGCAGGTGCAAAGCCATGATATCCATTTGTACAATCAAAAGTAAATGTTGCATTGAGACAAGCTCCAATATCATTTGCGAATGCAGCTTCTGTTGCATCAGTTGACCAACCTGCTGGTAATGCACCTCCATCGAAGTTCTCATTCAGAACATCTGTTTGTGCAAAAGTCATAATGGACATCGCCATTACTATAAATATAAATAAAACTTTTTTCATAAGATTGAGTTTTGGTTTAATAAATTTTCTATTTCGTCTTTAAAAATTCAACATCTGCTTATATGTCTCTCTAACAGGATCAAGATAATCCTTTGACACTTTTGCATTAAGTAATTCATATGCATTTTCAACTGCATCTACTGATTTAGTATTTCGCTTGATTAAAGCAATAATCAATTCTCCATACTTTCTTTCCAAAGCAACTTTTGCTTCATTCACTATTTGAGGATTGTTCAAAGCCTCTTTGCTTAACTTAGTTGTAGGTAAAGTTAAGGAAACAGTAGCAGGTAATTGATTTATGTGATTCGATACCGCCTCGGCATAAACCTTATCTTGTCTGCTACTCTGCGCGTGTGCATTATTTGCACCTAAAAACATCAGACCCATAAACAAAAATAATGGCAACACCATTTTTGCTTTAAGTCCTAAAAAATTCAAATTCATTTTTTTCATGAGATTGAGTTTTGGTTATTAAAATAATTTTTTCGGTTAACCCATAGTACTATCCTATGAATAATATAGGGATAAAATAAAACAATCATGCCTTTGCACAATTTTTGAATAAAAATTCACCCTAAAATAAATAGCCTTGCACAAGTCATACAATACAACTATTACAACCTATCTAGTCTTTTTAATTTTCGTCTTTTAAGGGTTCGTCTAAATCCTTATGATACATAAACTTAAGCATACAAAAACATCTTATACACGAAATCTTTATGTATACAGCGACAAAGTTATTAATAAAATCTCATATATTAACAAAAAAAATGATTTTTTTATTTAAAAAAATCTCATACAATATAATTCAATGTATAAATTTCTATTACTAAGTAATTAATACAATTTTCAAAACATTAATTATATTACTAAAGGGTCTTGCTGAAAACACGTATTTTTTTTAATTTAGATAATAATACCAAGTGAAGCTATTTAAAATTTGATGCATTTTCTTGAAGACACTACTTGATAAGGGATTCATATATACTGCTTTGAATCTTTGATCTAAAGTTATATTTGTACATTTTGCGATTCTTCATTGTCGGATATGTCCGATTGGAAAGGAATATATAAACTATGTTTTTTTCAGGATCTGCCCAAATACCTGTTCCCGTAAAACCATAATGTCCAAATGTACCTGTTGAAGCCAATTCTGAAATATTGCAATCTTTGTTTCTATCCAATTCTTTCATATCCCAACCGATTCCTCTTCTGGTTGAATTTTTGAATCTTGTCGTAAATGAATATATCGTAGGATAACTAAAAAATGTCTTTCCTCCATACTTCCCTCTATTCAATATCATCTGTAATAATCTTGCCAAATCTCTGCTGGTGGAAAACAGCCCTGCATGACCACTTACCCCTCCTAGCATTGCAGACCACATATCGTGAACATAACCTTGGACAACTTGATGTCGCCAATATTCATCTTTTTCAGCCGGTGCAATAGTTGTTTTTGGGAACTTCTTCCAAGGGTTATAAGTAGTTCTCTTTAATCCCATAGGATGATAAAAATTATCCTGAACATATTTGTCTTCAGTTTGTCCGGAAACTTTCTCGACTACTTCCTTCGTCATAATTAATCCCAAGTCACTATATTTGTATTTCCTTTCTTTGAGCATTGGACTTTTTAGTAACAATGACCATAAAGTATCTTGATAATCTTTTCTGAGATACATATTATCGGCAATTTTAACTGTGAAATTTCCTTGTTTACTTTTTCTATAATACCTTTTTGAGGGAACTGCAACACCATTTATAGTATCCAGTGTTTGTTGATATGCAGGAATCCATGGTTTAAGACCTGCATGATGTGCCATAGCATCCATGATTACCACATCTTTTTTATTACTGGTATCAATTTCTCCGTCCAAATAGTCCGAAAACTTATTAAAAACACTAAGTTTTTTTTCATCTTGCAATTTCATCATAGACAAAGTTGTTGCCATCACTTTTGTCACTGATGCCAAACCGTAAATATCAGTATGCTTTACTTTACGCTTTTTCTCATACGTCCAATAACCATAACATTTATCAAACACGATATTTCCATCTTTAGCCACTAAGATTTGACATCCCGGTGCAGCAGCAGAGTCAAACATCTCTGCGACAATTCTGCCGATTTTAATATCCAAAGAATCAGAATTCAAACCTACATACTCAGGAATAGAATACCCCATAACATAGGATTTTTTTATATCAATACCATCACCTGATTTAAAATTTTCAGAAGCGGTTACAGGCAATTTTCCGGACACATCAAATACTCCCAATATAGCTTGTGCAGCCACATCTTGAGCCATCGGGTCATTCTCATACGCAAGTACTATACTAAAGCTTTTATCAAATAATTGCAGCACATAGGGCGTTCCGAAAACCGCAAGTATCATATTTTTCCTCTTATTTAATTTTTTTATCAGCTCCAATTCATTTTTTGAAATCCCAAAACCTGAGTTAATACTTTTTTTATAATTATGCAAGCCTACAATTACCTTGTCATACCCTTTTAATTTATTCAAGTATGCAGCAATGTCTTTTTTTGATATCTTATTAGGTATATTGAATTGTTTAGAATCCAAATAGGTATCAAATCGTTTTTGAAACTTTGTCTTTTGGTCGAAACCTATACTCACTATCGCAATTTTTTTTGAATATTGTTCAGGCAATAAAGGGACATTGCTTTTGACATTCCCAAGGAAAGTGATAGCATTTCTATACAAATTTTCTTTTAAAGCCAAATATTTATTCTTATTCAAATCTTTGACAATATTTTCTTTTTTCAATTCAGGAGAATCATACAATCCTATATTGTATTTAGCAGTCAATATTCTAATAACCGATGCATTTAATCTTTCCTTTGATATTTTCCCAGTTTCGACAGCTTTTTTGATTGCATTAAATGCTTCAATGAATTTTGAAGGTAATTCCAATATATCATTTCCTGCCAAAAAAGCTTCTACTACAGCTTCTCCGGATGAAAAATACTTGGACACCCCTTTCATAGCAAGTGCATCAGTAACAATAAGTCCTTTATACCTTAATGAATCTCTTAAAACACCCTTAACCGCATTTGTAGATAGGGATGTAGGTCTATTTTTCCTATTGTCAATACTTGGTATATGTAAATGAGCGGTCATGATAGCTTTTACTCCTTGTTGAATGAGCATTTTAAATGGGAATAACTCAATATCCCACAATCTGTTTTTGCTCAAATCCAACACCGGTAAATCCTTGTGCGAGTCAACGTCCGCATATCCGTGTCCTGGAAAATGCTTGATACAAGATATTATATTTTTGCTTTGCAAGCCTTTCATATACGCATAGCCTTTGCTAGCAACATTTTTTTTATCGTCCCCAAAAGACCTATCGTTGATAATTGGATTATTCCGATTATTGTTGATATCTACTACCGGTGAATAACTGAAATTAACGCCTATTCGATTAAGTTGTTCTCCTATTTCATATCCCATTTCATAGATAAGCCTATTATTCTTTATCGCTCCTAAAGTCAATTGCTGGGGATAAGATATCGCATCATTCAGCCTCATCCCAAGTCCCCATTCTGAATCCATAGCTATAAACAAAGGGATCTTAGTTAACTTCTGATATTTCCTAGTCAATTCTAATTGTTTCTTAGCCGATCCTTTGAAAAAAGCAATACCACCAACTTTGTATTTTTTAATCAAAGTTTCTAGATAGTCCAAATCCCTTTTACCCCAATTTGATTGAGCTCTAATTATAAATAATTGCCCTACCTTTTCATCCAAATTCATTTGATCCAGTTGATTAAACACCCATGAATCATTAAAATCATTATTAGTACTACTTTCAATATTTATACTAATAAGTAGTATTAACAAAATTAAATTGTACTTCATTCTAAAAAAATTGTAGTTCATTATGTAAATCATTTAATTATTATCAAAAACTTTAGGGTCGATTTTTCTCGCAATATCGTGATATTTCTTCCCATTTTCGTTATCTCCATTATTATAATAAGCATTACCAAGATTCAAATTTGCACCTGCATTATCAGGTTTGATCTTAAGCGCTCTTTTAAAAAACTCTATAGCCTTTAATTTATTCCCTACCATGGCATTTGCGACACCATTAAGCCTCAGCGTTTCATAGTCTGTATCATCCATATTCAAGGCTTTACCTAAATACAGAAGAGCCTGTCGCATATCTTGTTTTTTCTCTCCATAATATTTCCCCGCATCTCGATATGTAATAGCTAAATTCTTTCTTGCATCCTTATAATTAGGTGCGAACTTCAATGCTTTCTCATAAGATGCAATAGATTTTTTATAATCATTTTGAAAATAATAAGCATTGCCTAAAATCAAATACGCATTTTTATATTTTGGATATATTTTAATCGCATGGTTCAAATAAGCTATCGCTTGGTTTAGCATTTTAGTTTTTTTTACCTTATTCCTTTCTTTAAAAGCAGCATCTACCAAACTTCCCCCGGCTGCATTCAATGCTTTAGCACTATTGTACGATACCTTGACATCTGTAGTAAAAAGTGTAAAATCATTTTTCCAAACTTTATTTCGCGAAAATGTCTTAGTGCTATAAGCTAACAATAGAATTGCCATTACAGCAAACGACAAAGATTTTTTCCATGCGAAAATATAATACATCAATAATCCCGTCAATAAACTAAATGCAAAAGAAGGGAGAAATAAAAATCTCTCCGACATATTAGTTCCAACAGGGAAAACTATATTTGAAACAATAGATAATGTAACTAAATAATAAAATATTGCAAATGTCAAAACTTTAGATTTTTTATAATATTTAATCGCAACAAATATTAAACCGATATAGAACAATGCGCTTATAATAACCTGCCAATCACCAAAACTCATAATCGATATTTGTCTTGGATAATAATCATTTGTCAATGGATGAGGAAAAAATAATAGAAGAATATATCTACCCAAAGTATAAATAATAGTCGCTATTTTTTCAGCAGGCGTAAAGTGAACTAATGTCCCTCCGGAAAACTTTAAAAACGGATTGTTCATTAATTCCATTTGATTATTGCCAAAATCAAACCCTAAAATATAAGATCTCACAAGTAAAAACAAAATAGATGCTAGTAAAAAAGGAGAAAGTATCTCAAAATAAGACTTCTTCCTTCCTTTGATAAAAAGATAATAGAGTAAAGGAACTACAGCGAGGAATGTAATAGCATTTTCTTTTGAAAACAATGCAAGTAAAAATATAAAAAATGTATAATTGCGATATTTAGTTTCTTTTGTCCTAAACCACTTGATTGAATATATCACAGCCAAAAAGCTAAATAACATAGCAAGAAGCTCGTCCCTCCCTTTGATATTGGCCACAACTTCGGTATGAACAGGATGAGCGATAAAGGCAATGGTAGTTACAAATATTAAAAAAAACTTAAGTTTCCTATTTTTTACATTCAAAAACATTAGAGACAAAAGTTTATACATCACTATACCAAGCAAACCATATAAAACGATATTGATAAAATGACTGACTGATGGATTTAAACCAAAAAATTGTGTTTCGATTGCAAATGACACTAAACTTAAAGGTCTGTATCTACCTCCTGAAACCAACTTAGCTTTTCCTCTTTTCTTAAAAAAACCATAAAATGAATCATTGCCCAATATTCCCGGGATACCTGATAAACCTTTCTTGGTAAACATATTATCCGTGATAACAATAGC
The DNA here is from genome assembly GCA_027011385.1 of Saprospiraceae bacterium. Classification (GTDB taxonomy): domain Bacteria; phylum Bacteroidota; class Bacteroidia; order Chitinophagales; family Saprospiraceae; genus JADJGA01. The sequence goes on from JALVAD010000345.1 coordinate 7,234, forward strand.
ATCATCTTGGGCATAATCATTAAACAAAGTATTTGAGTATAAAACAACAGAAAAAAAGAAGATAATTATCAAATGTATTTTAGTATTTTCGATAAATATCCTCTTTGGCTTATCAGTTTTTCCTACTGATTTTCTTTTTTTTTCTCTGCGTTTCATAATAAAAATGTGAATATTTGGGTGCAATAATTTCCAAATATAGTCAAACCAATAAGGTTTTAGGTAATATTTTGAAAAAAATCAATAATAACGAAATAAAATTTCGATTGCACCACCATTATTAGCAGATTTAGTAAAATACACCTCATCAAAAGATTTCAACAAAGCTTCCACTTCCATTTTTAGCGCTCCGGTACCGATACCATGGATTACAGTCGCATTAAGCTGTTTGCGTTCAATACTTTTGAGCAAAAACTCTTTTGCCTTTTTTATTTGATATGAAACGATTAATTCCGGAATTTCATTTTGCATTGCCGGAGCAAGTTTTTCAATATGAAGATCAATCGTATTGGTGTATTTGCTTTCTTTTGGTTTTAATTTATCTTTTTTAGATTTTATCGGCATCGTGGGAATTTCATCTTCAGTCAATAATTCTATATCGCTCAAATCAACCAAGAGCAATTTATTTTCGACTTTAATTTTTGCTTTATTATTTACTTCACCTTCAAACTTCCCTTTTTTCCCGGTAGAATATATTTTCACCCAATCTCCAATCCAATAGTCAGACATTATTATTTTTTTATCAATTTAAAATTATCTACAAAAAAACAGATCAAATCTAAGGTGTTGTTTTGAAATAACAAAAAAATATTTTGAATGATTTGTTAATATTCATCCAAATGCTAAAAAAGATAATTAAAATAAGGTTATTTTGCAAAAGAATAT
>JALVAD010000346.1 GCA_027011385.1 Saprospiraceae bacterium
GCTTTATATTATTATCTTAGTAAATATACCTATATGCCTGTACAGAAATGCACAAGTATATTAGGTAATACCTAGACGTTTATTGTAATCTATAATTCCAGAATACCTTCTTCCTCAATTACCATTACGCCTTTGTAATACAAATCTCCATTGTGATAATAAGCGTGATGATACAAGTGAGCCTCGTTAGTCACCTTACAAATATTGATTTGTTGTGGTTTCACTTTCTTATGAGTTCTTCTTTTTCTTTTACGTTGTTTTGATATCTTACTCTTAGGATGTGCCATTTCTCTGTTATTTAATTTTTATTAAAATCTTTTTTCAGTTTTTCCCAAATGGGATTTATAGTGTCTTCTTCGTTTTCTTCAATAATATTTTGATTTTCTAAATAATCAAGCATTTCAAAATCACATTTTGGATTAGGATCGTTCTCACAATCATAAGTATTTGACATAGGCAATGACAGAATAATCATTTGGTGAATAATGCTAGAAAGATTAAAACTAGAATCTTTCTCATCAATATACACCACGTCATCTAATTCCTTATTATCAACAACCATACCGTATTTCAAATACACTTTATAGTCAATGACACTGGGAATGTCTATGTTTGTCAAACACCTGTCACATTTTGAATTGTATGTACCTGCTATTTCAAAATCAAGGACAATAATCCTTTCTTTTCTATCTACAAGCAATTTTACATCATACTCCCCTTTCTTTATATAGGAGTCTTCAAAATGATTAAAAAACTCATTTTCAATACTAAATTGGTATTCATGAACACCAATATTCATCCCTTTAATAGGGATAGCAAACCGCTCCAAATAATCCATTTCAAATGATCTTTAGAAAATCGAAGTGCAAAGGTATAATTTTTTTCTTAAAACAAGTGATTTTTATACAAATAAGTTAGAAATGAAGATGAATCACCAATATTATACAGTAAAACAGACTCAAAATTGTCCCTTTATATTCAAGTTGTATTTTTATTTATATTTTTTTGACCTGAATAATGTTCACAGGGCAGTACTCGGCAGCCTTTAGGTTATCTTCATATTCATCATCGAATACTCTAGTTGTAAAAAACCCTTTTTTGTCAATTCCATCAACCAAAATACTTTTACCATCTTTGTGGGACATAGCCCATCTGTATGGTGCTTCTTCTACACAATAATTGCAGCCAATGCATTTTTCTCTCTGGTGTGTTATTACTACCATTTATGCCGGAATAACTTTAAATAATTTATCGGATTTTCTGATTTTTTTGTCCAGTTGAAATGTACATTCTTCTCCTTTCTTAGCTTCATCTACAAATACCTCATCTACCATTATTTTCCCGACGGTTGCTTCTACCACTCCGGTATTTGGACCTGTAATCAATATTTTATCCCCTTCTTTTAGTGATTGGCTATCTATTTTGAAGTGTGCGATTTTTGCTTTTGGATAATAGTGGATTCCTTTTCCAAGATACACTTTAGTTTCAGTAGCACTGGAGCCGGATTTATTGGTCCATTCACCCAAAAGTTCCTTTCCAAGGTAATATCCACCCCAGAAACCACGATTGTAAACTGTTTCCAGTCTTCCAAACCATTCACCCACTTTTTCTTGAGTAAATGTATCATTGTATACGGAATCCAAAGCTTCTCTATATACTTTTGTGACTCTTGCAACATACTCAGGAGAGCGGGCTCTTCCTTCCAGTTTGATAATATCTATTCCCGTATCAGCCAATTTATTTAGAAAATCAATTGTTGCCAAATCTTTAGGTGACATTATATACTCATTATCTATGACCAATTCGTGTCCATCTTCCAGGTCGATTACTTTGTATTTTCTCCTACAATTTTGCAAGCATGCACCACGGTTTGCAGAAGAGTTCATCGTATGCAAACTCATATGACACTTACCGGATACAGCCATGCACAAGGCTCCGTGTGCAAAAACCTCTATTTTAATCAAATTACCTAATGGACCACGAATATCTTTTCGGACTATTTCACTACAAATATGCTTTATTTGTCGCATACTAAGTTCTCTTGCAAGAACCATCACATCTGCAAATTGAGCATAAAATTCAAGGGTTTCAACATTAGTTATACTCAACTGTGTCGAGATATGAACAGATACCCCAACCCTTTTTGCATAATTAATCACTCCCTGATCCATCGCGATAATTGCGTCTATACCCGCTATTTTGGCCTCATCAACCAATATTTTCACCAACTTCAAATCATGGTCATAGACGATTGTATTCAGAGTCATATATGCTTTTACAT
>JALVAD010000347.1 GCA_027011385.1 Saprospiraceae bacterium
TATTCTATTTAAAATCGCTAAAAAATAATATTATTTGTATGATACTTAAGCTCTGGTATAAATATATTAAATAAAAAATTAATATGTATTAGTTATACAGAAGAGAAAGCAATATATTATTTTGATTTTTTCCTTTAGTGTAAGTAAAGATGAAATATAATGCAGTTGCAATAAATAAATAACAAATAAAATATTGCGAAAATTTAATGAATATTTTTTTTTAATATTGAGTAAATAAAATTAGTGAATTTTTTTCAAACAGTCTTCTAAACTGCTTTTCCATTTGGGAATCTCTATTCCCAAATTATTTGAAATTTTTTCTTTACTCATTCTGCTATTAAAAGGTCGTGGGGCTTTAGTAGGATAATCTACACTTGGAATTGGGATTATTTTACAATTGATATTTCTGTTTTTGAAAATTTCAACTGAGAAATCATACCATGAAATAAATCCTTCATTGCTGTAATTGTACAAACCGAATTTATCATTGTTTAAAGTGATTATCTGTAAAATAGCTTCAGCTAAATCTGTAGCATAGGTCGGACTACCTATTTGATCATCTACTACCCGGATAGAATTCAATTGATTACCAAGTCTTAACATGGTCTTTACAAAATTGTTTCCAAACTCCGAGTACAACCATGAAGTTCTAATTATATAATACTGTCCGGTTTCATTTTGCACTTCGATTTCTCCCTTTAGTTTGCTTTGGGCATATACACCTTTTGGTGAAGTAGGGGAATCTTCGTTCATTATATCTTTTGAATCATTGTTATACACATATTCGCTTGAAATATGAATCAATTTTGAATGATGTTGATGCGAAGCAATAGCAAGATTCTTAGGCCCTGTGATATTGATTAGGTTATTGAGCTCAACTTCATCTTCAGCTTTGTCCACTTGAGTATATGCTGCAGCGTTTATACAGAAATCAGGTTTGTGTAGATTAAAAAATTCATTAACCTCCTCGAGTTTTGTAATATCCAGTTGATCAACATCAGTAAAAATAAAATCGAATTTAGAATATAATGAAGAAAGTAATTGAATGGATTTCCCTAGTTGACCGTTTGCTCCTGTTATTAGTATCTTCATTAGAATTTTATATGATTTCCAAATTTGGGATTTGATTTATCTTTTTCTGAAAGTATAAATTTGGACTCCGGAATTTTCCAATCGATATTGATAGTAGAATCATTGTAGATTATCCCTCCTTCCGAATCCTTATTGTAATAATTATCGCATTTGTAAGAAAATATTGCGATTTCGCTTAAAACTACAAAACCATGGGCAAAACCTCTGGGGATGAATAATTGCTTCCTATTTATATCGCTTAATTCAATGGAGAAATATTGACCATAAGTAGGCGAGTTCTCTCTTATGTCCACAGCTATGTCCAATACATTTCCCGACAATGCTCTTACAAGTTTTGCTTGAGCAAAATTGCCGGTTTGATAATGCAAGCCCCTCAATGTTCCATACGAAGATTTTGACTCATTGTCTTGAACAAAATCTATATCTAAACCGGTTTCTTTCTTAAAAGAATGTTTGTTATAGGATTCAAAAAAATAACCTCTATCATCTTCATAGACAGTAGGGGTTATTATCAATAATCCTTCAATATGTGTTTTTTCTACAATCATTTTTTTCTAAAATATATACTTATCGGAATACCTGTCAGATTATATCTTTTCCTCAATTGATTTTCTAGGTAATTTTTATAGCTGGCTTTAATCTGATCAGGGTAATTGCAAAAGAAAGCAAATGCAGGATAATATTTCGGTATCTGACTTACATATTTTATTTGAACATAGTTACCTCTATATGTGGGAGGTGGAACTCTTTGAATCGTTTCAAGCATGAATTCATTCAAGTCTGAAGTTTTAAATTTCTGGCTTCTTCTTTGGTACACATCCAAAGCAGCTTCTATCGCTTTAAAAATACGTTGTTTCTCCAATACAGAAGTGAAAATAATATCAACATCATCAAAGAAACCTATTTTTTTTCTTATTTTCTCTGTAAATTCTTTAGCGGTATTTGTTTCTTTTTCTATCAAATCCCACTTGTTTACTAAAATAACTATACCTTTTTTTCGCTTGATCGCCAAATCCAAAATACTTAAGTCTTGAGATTCTAAACCGTTTTTAGCATCTATCATGATAATAGCTATATCCGAATCTTCAATTGCTCTAATCGCTCTTAGTACGGAATAAAACTCAAGATCTTCATGGACTTTGCTCTTTTTTCTAATCCCGGCAGTATCAACTAAATAAAATTTCTTGTCAAACTTATTATATAGAGTATGAATTGAATCCCTTGTTGTACCGGCGATATCGGTGACTATATTTCTCTCGTCTCCCATCAATGCATTTATGAATGAAGATTTTCCAACATTTGGTTGTCCGACAACACATATTTTGGGAAAATTCTCATCCATTTCAGTAGATTCGTCATCATCTATTAGTTCTGTGATTGCATCTAACAGTTCACCTGAACCACTTCCATTGATAGCAGAGATAAAAAAAGTATTTTCAAATCCTAAACTCCAAAATTCATTAGCTTCAAGCATTCTGGTATGGTTATCAACTTTGTTGACCGCTAGAAAAATGGTTTTTTTACTTTTCCTTAATATATTTGCTATAGCATCATCCAAATCAGTTATTCCCGTTGTTGTATCAACAACAAAAACAATAATGTCAGCTTCCTCAATTGCAATTTGCACTTGTGTTCTTATTGCCGCTTCAAAAACATCTTTTGAATCCTTGACAAAACCACCTGTGTCAATTATAGAAAACTCTTTGCCATTCCATTCGCATTTATTGTAAATACGGTCTCTGGTAACACCACTTATGTTGTCAGTGATAGCATGTCTCTCTCCTGAAAGTCTATTGAATAATGTTGATTTTCCAACATTTGGTCTACCTACAATGGCAACTGTTTTCATATATTCATTTAATTTTTCAAAGCTATTTTATTGATTTAGCTATCTTCTCTATTCGTTCGGTATATTGCTTTGGAGTTATTCCGCTAAATCCAACTCTTCTGTCTATTTCTTTTCCTGAAGTATCTAAAATTAGTGTAGTTGGAAAACCTCTTACGCCATATTTTCTAGCCAATTTTTCATTTTTAATTCTTTGATCTGCAGGTAATTTATGTCTTTTAGGGAAATCTGCTTTTATAAGAATAAGATTATCTTTAGAGTACTCTTCAAATTGTTTGCTGTCAAAAATGACTCTGTGCAAGCGTTTGCAAGGAGGACACCAATCCGAACCGGTAAAAAGCAAAAGTACGGGTTTGTGTTCAATTTTTGCTTTTGCTATTGAAGTTTCATAATCTGTAGTCCAATTTGCTTGTCCTGTTGCAATATTTGAGACAAAAAAGAATACTGATAGTAATACAAATAATTTGAATTTCATTTTTAATTAATATTTTTTTGATTAATAATTATTCACTACTCCTAACATTTAATTTTTTATAATGTTGTATTATTCTATAAAAAATCATAATTTCGTGCCTTGTGTTAATAAATAGTGAATAATGGAGGTCTTTTCAAATAAAAAGAAAAATATAAAAAAACTACCAAATCCTAAAAAGGAGATGAGTTTTTTTGAACATCTGGAGGAATTGAGATGGACGATATTTCGCTCATTATTGTATATCATTATTGTTGCTGTTGTTGTTTTTGTATCAAAAGATTTTGTGTTCAGACATATCATTGCGGCTCATCTTTATAGTGATTTTCCCACTTATAGATTCTTTTGTTTTTTAAGTGATAGTATGTGTGTTCATCCGCCCAAACTTGAGCTTATTACCAGAGTCATGGGCGAACAATTTTTCGTTCATATAAAAGTGTCTTTGGTTTTGGGGTTTGTTGCATCTTTTCCACTAGTAATGTGGGAAGTGTGGAAATTTATTTCACCCGGGCTTGAAGATACAGAGAGAAAAATTACTGCCGGAGTTGTCTCTATTTGCTCTTTATTATTTTTCCTAGGGATATCTTTTGGATATTTTGTAATAGCACCGTTTGCAATTAAATTTTTCGCTGAATATACTGTTGGAGATTTTGCTCAGACTTCGCCAACATTGGATTCTTATGTAGGTTTTTTGACTATGCTGACATTGCCTGCCGGCATTATATTTGAATTACCGATAGTTGTATATTTCTTGGCTAAAGCCGGTATCGTTAACGCTAAATTATTGAAATCATATAGAAGGCATGCGATAATTGTTATATTGATTTTAGCTGCAATAATTACTCCGCCTGATGTGTTTACGCAAGTATTGATAGGAATTCCGATTTTATTTATATATGAGGTTGGTATAATAGTGGCGAAAAGAGTTGATAAAAAAAGAAAAAAAGATGAATAGATTATCCTCGAATTGGACATTGATGTTGAAGTTGTTTATACCGATATTTTGGATTGTGTTCTTTGGCGCTTTTGTTGTTGCTGCTTATACCGCAAATTCAATCGAGGCACCTCAAATTGCTAATTCAACTTTTAGACTGCAATCTACCATTTTCGTATTGGTAGGTATTGTGTTTTTTGCCTTGACTTTTTTTAGATTGAAACGAGTTGATGCAGATGACAAATATATCTATATTTCTAATTATTTCAAGACTTATAGATATCCCATAGATACTATTGAGAAAATTGTTGTATATAATCATTTGGTTCTAAAAGCAGCACATCTGAGATTTAAAGGCAAATCTTCATTCGGGAAAAAAGTCATATTTATTCCTTTTATGGAAAATCTAAAGGAATTTGCGGAGAAACACGATGTGTCATTGAGGAAATATGGTGAGGATGAGTAGTGTTTGCAAAAATAACAGTTATATCCTTAGATTTATATCCAAAAGCAAAATAATATAGTCTTGATTTTTTTATCGTTTAGTGTTTCGTGTTTGTTTGTTGATCAGTAAAATAAGAGGAAAGCTTAGGACTCGAAAGCACGACTGCAAGGAGTGATTTTGAAGCCGGCTTGAAATCGAGGATTTATAAGTTTCAGGTTTGAAAGTTTGGTGTGTTTCATTTTAAATATTTATCCGGTATTAAACACTGCTTATTTATTTAAAACCACTATAAATATCTGATTATTTGGTGTTTTTATGATAAAATGTGTTGAAAAATTTGGATAATTTTAATTTTAATTTTGCTGGTGATATATTTATTTTTATAATTAAATCATTAAGCTATATGAAAAAATTATTGATTATCTTAGGTCTCGTATTGGGTGTTGCTGTATTTTACCAATGCGAAAAAAGTACTACTGTTGAACAAGAAAAAAATATTGAAAGTATTGATTCTCGCTCTGTGAATACATCTAATGACGATGTGTCTGCAGGTGCCGCAGAAACACTTGGCGGATGTTTTGATGGATCCGGTTGTGATTTAATAGGCAAGAAGAAAATCTATACAGATTTGCATATGCAAGGTACTTGTGATAACTTCACCGCTTGGGCTGATATATATGTGTGTGATGGAGAAATAGTATTTACTAATTTCAATTTTTCCCCTTGTAATAAAATGTATGAATACTATGTATTATTGTCTGATGAGGAACTTGCGATTGCTTTGGATTCATTTTATAATGCAGCTTCAATAATTTATGAAGCAAATTATCTTGAAGAAAATTATAGTTTATATCTTTGCGGTAGTGGAAATGAAAAAGCAACTGCATTTGTTTCATCTCTATGTTATAGGTGGTGTGTAAATTATGACGGTGGACCTGCTCCTGGACCTGTTAGTGTGTCAATAGGTAAAGTTATTTGTGGTGAGAAATGCTGTAAAAGATCAGCGGAGGTTTGTATAGATGAAAACGGAAAACTGCAATTTAACAATGTTACTTACACATCTTATGGTGAGGATTCTTGTAGTAATACTATTAAAGGTGAATGTAGGGGAAGATTAATTGGAGATTGTGAGCATGATTGTGGAAATTAATTTATAATATCTTCATCTCCGGAGTAGATATTGCTTCGGAGATGAGATTTTACTTAAATATTGTAATATGAAAAATGTGATTTTTGTTTTTCTGGTTTTATTTAGTTGTTTATCATTGAGTGGACAGACTGAATTGTACGATTATGAGGCTTTTGAATTTGAGTCCTACAATCCAAAATGGATGAGTATGGTCGTGGATTCTTCTGTGATTGGGGATAGTCTGTATATAAATCAGGGGACATCATTTGCTGATACTTCCATATACAACGGCTGGTCCAATTTTAGTTTTATTGGTGCGGATTATGGTAATCATTTTGTGGCAGATGATGATAAAATTTATTTTTTTAAACCATATAAGTATATATCAGATAGGGGAGGATATTTGGAATGTTTGGACAAAGAAACAGGAGAATTAGATTGGAAAACGGTTTGGCATTTTGGAAATATCACATATAAAGAAGAGCCTGTTTACCTATACATCAATTACAAGGGCAATCTAGAGGTAATCGGTTTAAGAGCCGGAAAGGAAGGGTTATATGTTAACAATAATAAAAATAATACTTTGGTAGTTAGAGAGTACGATAAGAATACAGGTAATCTTTTGAATTATAGCTATGGAAATCCAAATGGAGGAGGTGTAAAAAAAATGAATTTACCTTGGATAGGTTTGAGAGGTAGAAAGTTTTTATTATATCCCTACGGGAATGATTTATATCGGTATTTTGAGATTATTCCGGGGAAAAAGTTTTACAAATCCTATGTCTTGGATAAAGATGGTAAGGTGGTTAGTGTTGATTCGGTCAGGGTAATACCGAAAAATCCTGATAAGGCTTTCTGTTACTTTGATAATTCTTTTTTGCGTATGGGTAAGGAGCGATATGTTGAATTTCTTTTCAACAGAGCTTGCAGTGATGATAGGGATAGTTTAGATATATCTGTCGATATTATAAATAAGGATTTTGAAATCGAAAAAACAAGGTATATGTCAGAGGTACTTGATAGTGCAGATGACTACAGATTGCATTGGAGTAATGAAGATTATTTTATTTTGAAGAAAATTATTGAAGATACGCTGGAAAATGGGGATTTTGCTTTTCGAAATGAGTTTATCCTTTTTGACAAAGAATTGAATAAACTCGAAACAATAAAACTACAAGATGATAACGGCTGGCCTCTGGAACTAAGTAGAAGAATTAAGGCAATTAAGTTGAAAGGGGATGATGGGATGTTGGTCGTCGGAACCGGACATAATTTTGTGTCCGATGGGTACAATACTCTAAACTTTTATAAGTCCAGTGGCAAGGGAGTATTGGATACCGTGAGAATTATTAAAGTAAAGGATGAAAAACACAGGATTGCCGTTGATCAAATTTATCAGTTGGATGATGGAGATATAATGTTGGAATGCAGAGATATTAATGAAAAATTTATTTTTGGCTATTATATTATGGCAGGACATTGGCTAATTCGTTTTGCGGCTGAAGATTTGGGAATAACCGGTACGGAAGATTATTTTGCAGGCAAGTCTGATAAACTTGAGATTTTTCCGAATCCGGCTAAGGATAATATCAAGATTTCTTTTGACGATAATGTTCAAGGTATATTGAATATATATGATATTTTGGGACAAAAGGTTTTGAATGAAAATATTTCAGGCAATCAAAAACAAATTGATGTCAGTAGTTTGACCACCGGTATTTATAGCATAATATTTAATCCTAAAAATAATGAAAAGATGTTAAGAGGAAATTTCGTGAAAAAATAAATTATCTTTTTCAAATTTTGTCCAATCTGCTCTGTAAATCTTTTATAATGTCATCGATATGTTCAATTCCGACAGAAAATCGTACCAATCCGTCATTTAGTCCGTTTTTCATCCTTTCTTCCCTTGGGATTGATGCATGAGTCATGCTTGCAGGGTGATCGACCAGAGATTCTACACCACCCAGACTTTCTGCCAATGCAAATATCTCAAATGAAGAAATAAGTTTTTTGGTTTGTTCCAAATCCAAATCAAATTCTACTGAGACGATTCCACTGAATCCTCTCATTTGTTTTTTAGCAATATCGTGTTGAGGATGTGATTCAAGCCCGGGATAATAAACTGTTTTCACCTTGGGATGTGCTTCCAGAAATTTAGCTACTTCCAATGCGCTTTTGGCATGCTGCTCCATTCTGACTGCAAGTGTTTTTATTCCTCTGGTAAGTAACCATGTATCAAATGGACTTGGATTAAGACCGATAGACATTCTATTGAACTTAAATTTATCATCCAATTCCTTATTATTAGTAATCAATGTGCCACCGACAACATCAGAGTGTCCACCAATATATTTTGTAGTACTATGCAGGACAACATCTACTCCCCAGGTAAGAGGATTTTGAAAATATGGAGTAGCAAAAGTATTGTCAATAGCTGTCATAATACCGTATTTTTTAGCAATAGCGATAATAGCCGGAATATCTGAAATTCTCAATAATGGATTTGTAGGGGACTCAAGAATTATCAATTTTGGCTTTTGTTTTAATGCAATTTCTACTGCATTCAAATCAAGTGTATCAATCAAATTAAGCTTTATACCAAAAGTATTAAATACACTATTTAACAATCTGAATGTGCCTCCGTATAAATCTTTTCCGGCAACGACAATATCACCTGAATCTAATGTAGATATCAATCCTGTGGTAGCTCCTAGTCCTGATGAAAATACTGTTGCGTATTTACCTTCTTCTATTGAGGCAAGAGTTTGTTCCAGATTGTAAAAATTAGGATTGCCCGCTCTGGTATAATCGTAACCTTTGTGTTGATTTGGCCATTCTTGCTTATAAGTTGATGTCATATATATCGGAGGAATAACGGCACCTGTTGTCTTGTCTGCTTCCTGACCTATATGTATTGCTTTTGTTGAAAATTTCATTTTTATAATTTTGCGCAAAGGTAAATAAAAAAGTCCGATCCTGGGAGAATCGGACAATTAATAAACCAATCTCATGTATCTAACATGAATATATATAGGCAGACGAAAACCTATAAATTTTAATCGTTTTCAGGATATTTTTTTTGAAAAAATGTCCGAGTCTGGGAAACCCGGACAATTAATAAACCAATCTCATGATCTAACATGAATATATAGGCAGACGAAAACCTATATAGAATTTTATAATATTTTAATCTACATTATCGTGCAAAAATTTGTTATTGGGTTTAAGCGGCTCATCTTCATCTATTCCTACTTTATAGCTGCTTTTTGCCATATCGTGCTTAATCGGCTTTTCTTCAAGCTGAATTTGTTTTCTTTTGTAAGCCGGCTCATTTTCATATTTATGTATCATATTTGGATTGTCCAATGAAACTTTTTTATTGTTTGTTTGGACATTACTCGTTCTTTTTGAAAGATTGTTTAATCTCAGTTTTTCCAATCTTTGCTCTCTATCATCTTGGTAGTTGAAGTTGTCATCTCTGCTTGAAGAAGTATTAAATGCGTCAATAGTTTCTTTTACATCATCCACTTCAAAATCTACTATATTAAATGAGTCATCATCATCAAACTGAAGTTCAAGATCAATGCTTTTTTCAGTTTGCTTCTGAGCATCATCGTCAAGATTCACAATGAGTTTCTCTTCTTTTTTTGTGGATTTGTTATCAGGGTTTTTTACGTCAAAACCTGTTGCTATTACCGTTACGTTAATTTTTTCTCCCTGACTTTCATTGACGCAATTACCCCAAATCAAATCTGTGCCGTAGCCGGCTTCTCCTTGGATATATTCGGTTATCTCACCGATTTCGTCCATAGTCACTTCTTTTGTTCCTGATGTGATATTAAGCAATATATGTTTAGCTCCTCTGATATCATTGTCTTCCAAAAGCGGAGAGTTTAATGCAGCCTCAATTGCTTTCTTAGCCCTGTTTTCACCTTCGGCAGATGCACTTCCCATCACAGTTATCCCACTTGATCGCATAACAGTATTGACATCTTCAAAGTCAACATTGATATATCCCGGTATTGTGATTATTTCAGCGATACCTTTTGCCGCAGTTGTCAATATATTATCAGCATATGCAAATGCTTCGGATATCGGAAGATTGCCATACATCATTCTGAGCTTGTCATTGGAAATAATCAGAATAGAATCTACATTTTTTCTTAACTCTTCCAATCCATCATATGCTTGTCTTATCCTGCGTGTACCTTCAAATTTGAAAGGTAATGTTACGATTGCAATCGTCAATATTCCCATATCTTTTGCAGCTTTAGCAATGATTGGTGCTGCTCCTGTTCCTGTTCCCCCTCCAAGTCCTGCGGTAATAAAGACCATTTTTGTATTGTCACTAAGGAAATCTCTTACGTTTTCAATTGATTCGATGCAAGCTTCTTTTCCTACCTTTGGGATAGAACCTGCACCTCTTCCTTCGGTTGTGATTGGTCCTAGTTGAAGTTTTACATCTATTTCACTATCTTCCATTGACTGGACATCTGTATTGCTGATTGCGAAATCCACTCCTTTAATACCTGTTTTGAACATATGGTTAACGGCGTTGGATCCTCCTCCTCCTACTCCCAATACTTTGATTATAGAACTTTCTTTTTTAGGTATGTCAAATTGCATAATATTTTGTTTTAATTTTTTTTTAAAATTCTGAATCCGGTGTACTCTCAAAAAATTCTTTTGTATAAGAAAAAACTTTGTTTAGCCATTTACTGGTTTTCTTTTCGTTTTCTTGCGTTTGGTTATTTTCAATTTCTTCTTCAAAACTTTCCTCATTATTTGCTTCAACCTTATCAGTTTTTCGTTTGATATCTTCGGTGTCATCAGAGAAATTACCTTGTTTAATAGCATGAATAAGTAGACCAATGCCTGTTGAGTATATAGGAGATGTCAATTCCTCATTGTAACCGTGAGCCAAATGCTCTGTGGGTTGTCCAAGTCTTGTATTGATTCCTGTTTGCAATTCAGCCAAAAGGTCAATGTCCTTAAGCAATGAACCGCCACCTGTCAATACCATTCCCGCTAATAATTTGTCTTTGTATCCTGATCTATTGATTTCCCATTCTACAAAATCAAATATTTCTTCTATTCTAGCTTGAATAACTCTTGCTAGATTCTTTTCAGATATTTCTTTTACATCTCTACCTCTAAATCCGGGTATAACTATCAATCTGTTGTCAACTATTTCTTCAGCCAATGCAGAACCAAATTTTACTTTTAGTTTTTCTGCCTGATCTTTCATTACGGTCAATCCTTCTTGTATATCAGTTGTGATAACATTTCCACCAAAAGGAATAACAGCAGTATGTCTAATGATTCCATCTTTAAATATGGTGATATCTGTTGTTCCACCTCCAATATCTACAAGTACTACACCTGCTTCTTTTTCTTCATCGGCTAGAACGGAGGAAGCTGAAGCAATAGGTTCCAATGTAAGATTTGCTACTTCTAATCCTGATTTTTCAACAACTTTAAAAATATTTTTTGATGCAGTCACCTGACCTGTGATAATATGGAAATTTGCCTCAAGTCTTACACCGGACATCCCAATAGGGTCAGTGATATGTTGTTCGTTATCTACCGTGAACTCCTGTGGAATAACGTGAAGTATTTTATCTCCCGGAGGAAGAACCAATTTGTACATATCGTTGACCAATCTATCAATATCATCTTGACTAATCTCTGAATTAGCATCTTTACGAACTACCAATCCGTGATGTTGTAAACTTTTGATATGTTGTCCGGCAATACCGACATTTACTTTTTTGAATTTTTTACCGGCATTTACTTCAGCGATACTGATTGCCTCTTTTATAGCTTTTACAGTTTTATCGATATTGGATACTACCCCTCTGGATACACCTTCGGATTTTACTTTACCGACTCCCAACAGTTCGATCTTGCCATATTCTGTTCTATATCCGGCAATAGCACATATTTTAGTAGTCCCAATGTCTAAGGCAATTACTACCGGAGATTTTTTGTTGTCGATGTCCATCATAATAAAAAGTTTAGTTTCTTTTAGTAATCACAACTTGATCTGTCAAATCAAGATTGAGTTTTTCAACATTTGCCCACCCGGAGGAAGGCATACCTGCTTTATAAAAAGTTTTTAATCTAGCTAATTTGTTATCGATTTTATTCAAACTTCCAAATTCTATTTTTTGTCTTCCCAGCTTTGGGATCATTGTCAATCTATTGTTATTATCGATATATATTTGCTCAATAAGCGCATTTAAAAATTGATCTGAATAAATTTTTTTCGATAATTCCAAGATTTCGTGGAATGTATTTCCCTTTTTCTTGATTTCACTTAGCTCTCCAACCTTGATATTACCGGTTATTATTGGGACTCTTATCGCTGCTCTCCTTGAAATAGGTATTGGGTTTCCATCGCTATCCAAATAAAAATCTTTCCCATTTCTTCTTGATATTCTTACAATCGGGTCTCTTAATACACAATAAATGTGAAGGTTGTTTTTTGAATCAAGATAAACCTCGGAATTTTTTATGTATTTACTTTTGTCCATCAAGTATTCTATCTCGGAAATCTCTACTTTATCAATTTTTTCAATCTCTAAATCTTTATCTAGAGCTTTGTTGAG
This sequence comes from Saprospiraceae bacterium, assembly GCA_027011385.1. Lineage (GTDB taxonomy): Bacteria > Bacteroidota > Bacteroidia > Chitinophagales > Saprospiraceae > JADJGA01. The sequence continues at coordinate 12,533 of JALVAD010000347.1, forward strand.
ATATTTCAATATATCTTCTTTTTCTACTAGTTTTCTTTTTGTTTTGCTTTCAAGTACAATATTTATATTTTTTATATTGGAATTTGCCTTCATTTGAATAGAAAAGTACAGCATAACCATTATCCCTGCTACTCCAAGTACTCTAATAATTCTCAATATGTTAGGTTTTCCAATCTTCAATTCTATTTTTTATTTACTATCTCAATAATTGTATTTGTTATATCTTTTGTAGCATTGGGCTTCCCCAATTTTTTAATATTTATACTCAACTTTTCAAGTTGTTCTTCATCGTTTAGCAATTCAATAATTTTTGTTCCTAGTTTTTCATTGACATCAATATCTTTAATAAGCGCTGCAGCATTTTGATCGAAAAGATTCATCGCATTTTTAGTTTGATGATCTTCGGCTACATTTGGAGATGGTACCAGAATCACAGCTTTTGCTGCAAGACTTAATTCAGAAATCGTTAGTGCTCCTGCCCTTGATACTACCAAATCGGCAGCAGCATAAGCGAGATCCATCCTATCAATAAAAGGCAGTATTTTTACATTAGGATGGTTTGCTAATTCAGGGATGGCATAATCGTCATAGTACAATTTACCAACCTGCCAAATAAGCTGAACATCATCCTTACCGCCTAGTATTTTTTCGAAATTTTGCCCTACCGCTTCGTTAAGCGACCTGGCACCGAGACTTCCTCCAAATATTAATACAGTTTTCTTATTTTGAACCAAATCAAAATGCTTACGCGCAATTGAATTGATATCTTTATCCATTTCGGATATATCTTGTCTTACCGGATTACCGGTAAAAATTATTTTTTTCTTTTCAAAGTACTTTTCCATACCATTGTATGCGACACAAATCTTTTCTGCCTTAGAAGCCAGTAACTTGTTTGTGATACCCGGAAAAGAATTTTGCTCTTGAAGTACGAGTGGAATTCCTTTCCAATTTGCTATTTGTGCTACGGGTCCACTTGCATAACCTCCAAACGATATAACTATATCCGGTTTGAAGTTTTTCACGATTCTATTTGCTTTAATCAAACTGCTAAGCAATTTTACCGGAAAAAGCAGGTTTCTCATTGTCAATTTTCGTTGCAAACCACTTATCCAAAGTCCTTTTATATCAAAGCCCGCTTTCGGTACTTTTTCCATCTCCATTTTTCCTTCTGCCCCTACAAAAAGTATTTCAATATCTTTATTGTTTCTTTTTAATTCCTGTGCTACTGCAATAGCCGGAAATATATGTCCGCCGGTTCCTCCCCCGCTAATTATTGCTTTCATTTAATTCTTCTATTTCTTGTAAAGCAATTTTTTCTATCTGTGCCTGTTCGACATATCTCGATACACTCAGTATTATACCTAGCGAAACAGATGTTATCAATATTGAGGATCCACCTGCACTTACCAATGGCAATGTCAATCCTGTAACCGGAAGCAAATGGACAGAGACTGCTATATTTGCAAATGCCTGCACGACTATATTAAGTGTCAGTCCCATCGCCAACATTGCACCAAAGGTTTTTGGACTTTTTGTTACTATTCTTATACTTTGAATCAAAAGCAATAGATACAGTCCTATAATCAATATTCCTCCTATTAATCCATATTCCTCCACAATAATCGCATATATAAAATCAGCATATGCATATGGTAAATAATTTTGTTCAAGGCTTTTTCCCGGGCCAACGCCTATAATTCCACCGTGAGCTATAGCTATTTTTGAGTGCTGAATTTGATAGCCTCCATCAGTTCCATAAAAGAATTCATTTATTCTGCTTATCCACGTATCTAGCCTAACTACATCCGGAAAAGCTGTTCCGACTATTATTATTAGTGCTAATACGACTATTCCCAATAATACTAATAAGAGAATATATTTCATATCAACCCTACCGATGAACATCAAAAGCAAACTAGTCATAAATAGCAATCCTGCTGTTGATAAATCCGATGGCGCAATCAATCCACAAACTATTATTACCGGCAAAATCAATGGTAAAAATGCAGATTTAAAATCTTTAATGACATCTTGTTTGCTAGCGATTGATTTTGCTAAAAATATTATTAACGCCAATTTTGCAAAATCAGATGTCTGAAATTTTTGATTCATCCATGGGATTTTCATCCACCTTCTCGCATCGTTAATCTCCGCACCATACATCATTGTATATACAAGTAGTGGTATGGCAATCACCAATAATAAAGGTGCTATTTTTGAATATTGAATATAGTCCAATTTATACGATACGTACATCAATGTCAATCCTAAACCTATGAACAATAATTGTTTCACTAGATATGTCTCTGCAGCTGTTCCGTTGCTCAAAAAGGCATAACTACCTGAAGCGCTATAAACAGCTAGCAGGGAAAATATCACTAAGAAAAACACGATTAACCATATGGTTCGGTCTCCTCTTAAATTTGTTATGACTTTCTCTATTGACACTTTAATTATTTATTGTTTTTATTATTAAAAAAATTTATCTTACTTTTAATGTTATTATCGTTATTACCGCTAAAAACACTCCTACAATCCAAAATCTAACTACAATTGTAGCCTCGTGGATTCCCTTCTTTTGAAAATGATGATGCAATGGTGACATCAAAAATACTCGCTTCCCAACTCCTGTCTTCTTCTTAGTATATTTGAAATACAATACTTGTATTATTACCGATAAACTCTCTGCCAAAAATACACCGCTAAGTATCGGTATCAATAATTCTTTCCTCAATAATATCGCCATAGTAGCGATAATTCCGCCTATAGCCAAACTTCCGGTATCACCCATAAATACTTTTGCAGGATATGAATTATACCACAAAAATCCAATGGTTGCTCCTAAGAATATAGCCGAAAAAACAACTAATTCCTCAGAGAATGGTAAATAGAGAATATTTAAATAATCTGCTATTACCGTATTACTGGAAACATATGCGAGTATGCCTAATGTAGCTCCGATGATAGCTGCTGTTCCAGAGGCCAGTCCATCAATTCCATCCGTTAGATTTGCAGCATTTGTCACGGCAGTTACTATAAAAATGATTATGATAATAAAAAAGATGAATAACCATTTTTTGTCTATCCCAATACTCTCCAAAATTGAAGCATAATCTAATTGATTGCGGCTCATAAAGGGGATATTGGTCAAAGAAGTTTTTACGTAAGCCATCTCTTTTACTTCTGCATTTTTGTTTATTGAAGCTATATTGGTCTTAAAAGATCTCACTATTTTGTATCCTTTGCTAACAGCTTCTGCTTTTGGCATTCTTACCAATATACCATTATTAAAAAGCATAATTGAACCAATGATAATACCAAGTCCGACTTGACCGATAACTTTGAATTTTGCTTTTAAGCCTTCTTTGTTTTTTTTGAAAACCTTAATATAGTCATCAATAAAACCGATAGCTGCCATCCAAATAGTTGCGGCCAACATTGTTATGATATATATATTGTCCAAGCGCGTAAACAATAGGGTAGGGACTACGATTGCCAAAATGATAATCAATCCCCCCATTGTGGGTGTACCTTCTTTAGCTTTCTGTCCATCAAGACCTAAATCTCTTACAGTTTCACCAATTTGCATCCTTTTCAAAGAACTTATTATCTTATTTCCGAATAAGATGGCGATTATCAACGATGTGATTACACCTGCTCCTGCCCGGAAAGATATATATTGAAACAAACCTGCACCCGGCAGATTATAATGTTTTTCTAAATATTCAAATAAATAGTATAGCATAGTTTTAATTCCAAAACACTAAATCCAAAATTCAATTCACAATTAAAATCAATTCATTATTTCCGGTAACCAACAACCGGATTTTAATTTTTTAAAAATAACAGATTGCAGCAGGTCCTGGGACTTTTCCGCTAAGATGCTCCTACTGCAACTGTTAAAACCAACCTGAGAATGATAATAGAACCTTTATATCTTAAATGTGCCCCTTTAGCCACAATTTTATTTTATTTTTTATGCCAGATGTTGATTACTACTTCTTTGTCACTAAAATGATGTCTTACACCATTTACCTCTTGGTATGTTTCGTGACCTTTTCCTGCTATCACTACCACATCTCCTTTTTTTGCCAACATCAAAGCTGTTTTTATAGCTTGTTCGCGATCTTCTATCTCTAAAACTTTTTCTTTATCTTCGTTTGATATTCCCTTTGCAATATCATTTATTATTTCTTCCGGTTTTTCATCTCTCGGATTATCAGAAGTGATTATTGTCATATCTGATAACCTGCTTGCTATTTTCCCCATTTCCGGTCTTTTTGTCTTATCTCTATTTCCGCCTGCACCGAATACCGTTATCAATTTTGCATTTCTGTTTTTGCTATTTTTCACAGTAGTCAATACATTTTGCAAGGCATCCGGCGTATGTGCATAATCTATAATTGCAAATACTTCTTTCTCCTTGTTTTGTATGATGTCAAATCTACCTTCTACCGGTTCTAAACTGCTTAATCCAACTAATACTTCATCTTCATTCAAGCCTGATAAAACTGCAGCTCCATAAACTGCTATGAGATTGTAAGCATTGAATTCTCCTGTCAATTTGAAAAATGCTTCTCTATCGTTTATTTTCAAATGTAATCCCATAAGAGAATTTTGCAGAATCCTGCCTTTGTAGTCGGCTATTTGTCTAAGACTATAGCTTTTTACAATGGATTTTGAATTCTGAACCATTATTGCTCCATTTTTATCATCAATATTCGTTAAAGCAAAAGCTTCAGGTTTTAGATTGTCAAAGAACTTCTTTTTGACATTTATATAATTGATAAATGTCTTATGGTAATCAAGGTGGTCATGGGTGATATTAGTGAAAATAGCTATATCAAAATCCAAATCACTCACTCTATCTTGGTCTATGGAATGACTACTCACTTCCATAAAAGCATATTCACAACCAGCCACGACCATCTCACTCATTAATCTGTTAATACTTATCACATCGGGTGTCGTAAGCGTTGCCTTGATTTTTTTATTTGCAATTTTGTTTTCTACTGTCGAAAGCAAACCTGCTTTAATTCCCATATTCATCGTCAAACGATACAGAAGAGTCGCAATAGTGGTTTTTCCATTTGTTCCTGTTACTCCGATAAGTTTCAGCTTTTGGCTTGGCTTATCGAAAAAATTGGATGCTATTTTTGCCATTTGATTTCTGAAATTTTTCAGGATAATATAAGTTATGTTATTGTCTATATCATCCGGTAGTATTTCACAAGCTATTGCTATTGCTCCTTTTTCTATCGCTGACTCTATAAATGAATGACCGTCCAAAGCATTTCCTTTAAAAGCAAAAAATAAATCGTGTTTTTTTACCTTCCTGGAATCTAAATTCAAGTCATTTATTTCACAATATTCGTTTCCGACTATTCTTTCTATTTCAACGTCTTGCAATATTTCTTTTAAACTTTTCAATTTTTTATATTTATCTCTTTTGATAAATTATTTTAGTACCAACTTAATATGCTGGTGATTTAATCTTGTTTTCGGTGGAATGGATTGTTTTACTACTTTTCCATATCCTTCCAATTCGACTTTCAACCCTAGGTTTTCCAAAAAATATACCGCATCTCTTGCTCCCATTCCGAGTACATTTGGTACTCTCTTGCTCCTAAATTGAAATTCATCAATTTCCATTTTACCTCTTTTGCTTTTCACTTTACTCCATGCACCTCTATTATCTCTGTCATATGGTATCTCCAGATAATTCAAAACTTTTTTGAAGTCATCAGAGTATCCAATTGCATTTTGAGGTAGATTAGCTGATGCATATTCTGTTCTATCCTTCCTTTTGGATTCATCGTTAAAAGCTTCAATAGAAGCTATTTTCTCTACGATTTTTCCAAAAGTCGGTACTGCCACTTGACTGGCATAATATTTTGGTTTTTTACAGCCGAACATCGTAATAATCATAGAATATTTTGGCTTATCCGCCGGAAAATATCCCACGAAAGAAGAATTATACCTTTTGTCTTGACCTGTTTGTTTTACTTCTTCTTGCGCTGTTCCTGTTTTACCCGCAATCTTTATCTTGCTATTTTTTAATTTTGAACCGGTTCCTTCCTGAACTACTCCTTCGAGCAATTTTTTTATTATACTTATTGTCTTGCTACTTGCAATTTTCTCTTTCAATACTTTTGGTTTTATATCAATAGTATTTTCTTGGGATATAATCTTGCTAACCAAATACGGCTTCATCAACTTTCCATTATTTGCGATTGCATTATAGTACCTCAATATTTGGATTGGCGTTAATTCCATTTCATATCCGTGCGCCATCCAAGGTATTGTGTTTCGATTAAACTGATGTTTATTAAGTGTCGGATCTTTTATCACAGGGTTTACTTCTCCTACGAGATCTATTCCTGATTTTTCAGCTAATCCGAATAAATTCAATTTATTGATGAATTTTTTATTGGCACTTCTATTTTTATTATAATAGAGATCAGCCCATTTTGCTGTCCCAACATTAGAAGAATGAACCAATACATCCCAAAGTTTAACTCTTCTTCCTCTTCCAATATCCTCATCGTCTTTGATGATTTTTCCTCTAAAATTCTTTTTGCCTCCTTCCAAGTCTATAGTCGTATTTTCATCGATATATCCATCTTCCAAAAGCGACATCAAAGTTGCTGTCTTCATAACTGAACCAGGTGCGAATTTTTTTCCTATTGCCAAGTTTAGTCTTTCTACATAAGCTCCATCTCTGTTTTTTGATAGATTCGTTATAGCGATTATTTTTCCTGTTTTTACTTCCATTATGATTCCGACACCTGCTTCCGCATTGTAATTATGTATATTTGTCAATATGGTTTGATGTACTATGTCTTGGATTCTTATATCAATATTAGTAACGATATCATCTCCTTTGCTCAAGGGTTTATCGTTGATTTCTTCTAAAGGAATCCACGATCCTCCTCTTAATTTTTTCATCAACCTTTTGGTTGTCTCGCCTTTCAAATATTTATCGTAAGCTCCTTCGAGTCCTACTTTTGACGCTGTAGCTCTATCGATACCGATTGTTCGATGCGCCAAATCTTTATATGGTCTATTTCTTTTAGTTTTTCTCTCAATTATTATCCCCCCTTTGTTTTGCCCCAATCTAAATAGAGGAAATTTTTTAACTTTTATGAGTTCATCATAATTGATATTTCTTTTTATAAGGAAAAATTTCATTCCTCTTTTACTTCCGTTTTTTCCTGCTTTCCTTCCATCTACTAATATTCTTTTCCATTCTTCTGGGCTTTTGTCAGATCTCAATTCAGTCGAAATAAAATAACTCAAGCTATCTATATTTTTAATAAAATTGGAGTCATTTGGTGATAACAAATCCATTCTCACATCGAATAATGGCGATGTTATTGCCAACATACTTCCGTCTTTGGCATATATATTACCTCTATCTCCCTTTATATCTATGAACTTTACATTATTAGATATTTTATCTTTCCATTTGTCTCCTTCGATTACATTTATATAGAATACTTTCCCTATTATCAACAATGATAGCAGGACAAAAAATGTCATCACTATATAAACTCTCGCTAATAATTCATTTCTCTTATTCATCTGCTTCTACTTCTTAGCTTTTGTTTAATTTCAAGACTTTTGGAGACTCTGTTCCCTGTTTCAAGCCCTTGGATTCAACTTTCTTTTCAATTTCCGATGGCATACTGGTATAATGAATGCTTTGTTTTACATCCAAGTACCTGTATTTTACCGTTTGAACCTCTTTATCTAATTTTTCAATCTTCAACATTTTCCTTTCAGCTATATGCACGTTTGCAATATATAGCACTCCGAGGAACGCTATGAACACTAGTAAAGTTAGATTTTTTGTTATTATGTCTAACCAATTGCTATTCATAGTTTTTTATTTATTTATACTTTTTCCGCAATCCGTAATTTTGCACTTCTTGCCCTTGGATTGCTCTCTATTTCGTCTTTGTTTGCTGTAATCACCCCTTTGATTACTTCTTTAAATGGTCTGTCTATATGTCCAAATTCGTCCTTTACTATAATCCCTTCTGCATTCCCTCTTTTAATCAAGTTTTTCACCAGTCTGTCTTCAAGTGAATGGTAGCTCATCATCACTAATCTGCCTCCTTTCTTTAATACCTTTCTCGTATTGTTTAGCATATCAGTCAAAGCCCCCATTTCATCGTTCACTTCTATTCTAACCGCCTGAAACAATTGAGAGAGGTATTTGATTTTATTTCCTCTAATCACACTTTCAATACAGTTGATTAAACCTCCTGTTGTGTCGATTACAAACCTTTGTCTGCATTGCACTATTTTTTTTGCCAATTGTTTTGAATTTCTTATTTCACCATATTTGGAGAAAATTTTCACCAAATCATTTTCGCTATATTCATTCAAAACTAAGATTGCATCCATCCTTTGCTTTTGATTCATCCTCATATCCAACTTTTCATCTGCTCTGTAGGAAAAACCTCTTTTCCCGTCATCGAACTGATGAGAAGACACTCCTAAATCTGCAAGTATGCCGTCAACCCCGTTTATGTCAAATAATTTTAGAAACTTATTAAAATGTCTAAAATTCGATTCTAGTAAAATTAATCTTTCGTCTTTTATGCTGTTTTCGATTGCCTCAATATCTTGATCAAATGCAAACAGCGCACTGTCTTTGTTCATTTTTTGTAGCATAAAGCTAGAATGTCCTCCTCCTCCAAAAGTCAAATCAACAAATATTTGCTTTTTTTGACTATCTATATTTAATCCTTCTATCGACTCTTCAAGTAATACCGGTTTGTGATATTCATTCATGGTTTATTGCCTTTTCAGCCTTTTCTTCTTCATACAAATTCTCAAGAATCTCATCAAAGTTGTCTGGTTCTCCTTCCAAAAACTCATCATATGCTTTTGCGTCCCATAATTCTATTTGCTCACTATATGCAAATAATACTATGTCTTTTCCTACACCTGCATAATCAAGCAGAGGCTTTGGTAACAATACCCTTTGTATTGTGTCCGGATTTAATTCCGTCGCACCTCTATAGAAATACCTTATCGCATTCCTTTGATTTTTTCTTATTAATTTAAGCTGATTAATTTCTTTCGTCTTTTTTTCCCAAACATCTTTGGGATACAACATCAAGTGCTTTTCGTAACCTCTGTTTACAACTAACGGAAAAGAGTTTTCATCACTAAGTTGACGTAGTAGGTCTTTGGGAAGTTTAACTCGTCCCTTAGCGTCTATTTTTACTCTATATTCTCCTATCAAGTTGTACATTGCATGCACTTTTGGTTGATTGATGATGCAAAATTAACACCTTTTCCCACATTGTACCACTTTTTACCAAAAAATTTAAAAAATATATTAAAAAATATTTTAATTCGTTGGTCGATGTAAACAATATGCTTAGGTATTATGATTATTTTGCTTATGTGTATTATTCTAAACTTGCACTTTTCCGAATATTTTTAATTGAAATATATATAAAAAATGAAAGTTGAAATTCCTACTTTTAGGCATTTTTATTAATACATAGTGCAAATATACATATATTTATTAATAATGTATAAAAAATAGTAAAAAAGTTAGTAAAGTATGATGATTATATATATGTGATTGGTAAATAATTGATTATTTTGTTAAGAATATGGATATATTTTTGTTACGTGTTACGTGTTTCGTGTTCAGTATTCCGTGTTCCGTGTTTCGGGCTCAGTGGGTTTAGTGTTTTGTTTTCAGTATTTAGCGTTCCGGTTTTTGGGTTGAATTTGGTGGATTGTAGTAAAAAGGGGAAACTTAGGACTCGAAAGCACGACAGGAAGGAGTGATTTTGAAGCCGGATTGTTAAAAGAGGTTTGGAAGTTTCAAGTTTCAGGTTCAAAGTTCCATGTTCGAAAGTTTTAGGTTGAAGAGTGGCGTACTGCGGAATTTCAGACTCTAGGTTTGGAAGTTTCAAACTGAATAAAAAAAAAGAGGCTATCTGTATGACAACCTCTATATATAATTTAGTTTATTTAACTTAATGTTACAACATAGCCGCGATTATAAGTGCTACTACAGACATAAGCTTTATTAAGATATTCAAAGATGGACCTGAAGTATCTTTGAATGGATCACCAACGGTATCACCTGTTACAGCAGCTGAATGAGCTTCTGAACCTTTTTTAACAATTTTCCCATCTATTTCAAATCCTTCTTCAATCATTTTCTTTGCATTGTCCCATGCTCCTCCTGCATTGGATTGGAAGATAGCCATTAGAACTCCTGTTACGGTTACACCTGCAAGTAAGCCTCCCAACATTTCTGCACCTCCTAAAAATCCTACTATAATAGGGGATAAAACAGCGATTAGACCTGGTATTACCATCTCTCTAATAGATGCTTTTGTTGAGATTTCAACACATTTTTCATATTCAGCTTTCTCACTTGCTATATGTAATGTTTCTATATCTTCTTTGCTCCATTTACTTTCATCTTCTTCATCATTTCTTTGCATTACTTTTAGGGCGGCTGCTAGCTCGGGGATATTATGAAACTGTCTTCTGACTTCATCAATCATATCCTTTGCAGCTCTTCCTACAGCTCCCATAGCTAAAGAAGAAAACAAAAATGGAAGCATACCTCCAAGTAATAATCCGGCCATAACAAAAGGTTTGGAGATATCTATACTTTGGATATTAGCAGTTTTCATAAATGCTGAAAACAATGCTAAAGCAGTCAATGCTGCACTACCTATCGCAAATCCTTTTCCAATAGCTGCGGTGGTGTTACCAATTGCATCAAGCTTGTCAGTTCTTTCTCTTACTTCGGGTGGTAGTTTAGACATTTCTGCAATTCCACCTGCATTGTCTGCAATTGGTCCATAAGCATCTACAGCTAATTGGATTCCTAGATTGGATAACATTCCTACTGCTGCGATTGCAATTCCATATAAACCTGCAAAATCATAAGCTCCGATTATAGCAGCTGCCAAGATAATAATAGGTATGAATGTTGATTCCATTCCAACACTTAGCCCTGCAATGATATTAGTTGCTGATCCGGTTGTAGATTGTTTCAGTATACGAATCACAGGTTTTTTACCTGTCCCGGTATAGAATTCTGTTGCTAGTCCTATTAGTGTTCCCGATACAAGACCGATAATAATAGCCATAAATATTCCAAAAGAGCTATAATCTTTTCCTGCATATTCCCAATGGTGTGGCATTAACCATTCTACTACAAAATAAGTCAAAATTATCATTAAAGCTGCTGATATCAATTCTCCTTTGTGTAATGCAGACCCGGGATCTCCACCTTCTTTAACTCTTACGAAAAATGTTCCCAAAATTGAAGTAAGAATTCCTGTTGCTGCGATGACCAAAGGCAATATTACTGCATTTAATTCAACATCTCCAGTAAATCCAGTTACACCTATAAATAGTGCTCCCAGTACCATTGTACTAATAATAGAGCCAACATAGGATTCAAAAAGGTCAGCTCCCATACCTGCAACATCACCTACATTATCACCTACATTGTCAGCTATAGTAGCTGGATTAAGTGGATGGTCTTCAGGAATACCTGCTTCCACTTTTCCTACTAAATCAGCTCCTACATCTGCCGCTTTGGTATAAATACCTCCACCTACACGAGCAAACAAAGCTATGGATGATGCTCCAAAAGAAAAACCCGTAACTACAGAGATTACTTTATTAACATCCCATCCTAATCCAGAATATATTAAAAATAATGATCCTAAGCCCACAATTCCTAATCCAACAACTGCTAAACCCATCACACTTCCTCCGGTAAAGGCTACCTCTAAAGCTTCTCCTAATCCTTTTCTTGCAGCATTAGTAGTTCTTACGTTGGCATTTGTTGCAACTCTCATTCCGATGAAACCGGCAAGTGCTGAGGCCAGTGCTCCAAATATGAAGGATATTCCTATCAACCAAGATGAGGTTTCAGGATTTGCACTAAATGCTAATAACCCAAAAGCTATAAGCACAAAAATCCATAAAACTTTGTATTCTGCAAATAGAAATGCCATAGCACCTTTTTTGATATGGGATGCTATTTCGGACATCCTTTCAGTCCCCTCATCTTTCTTTGCTACCCATGTAGCTCTCCAGTAAGTAAAGAGCAGAGCAATTACTCCGATAGCAATCACTCCATAAATAATTTGATTTACCATAAGTATAGTGTGTTTTGTTTTTAAT
>JALVAD010000348.1 GCA_027011385.1 Saprospiraceae bacterium
AACACATACTCAACCTTACAACTTATCCGGTCTAAAAATCTTCTTATCCTGTATTAAACTAAATAGTTATAGCAAAGGCTATTGATTTTGTTTTGATATAGAAAAAAACTACAAGCAAGTTAAACCTAAGAGATTTGAGTATGTATTAGACTAATAAACTGTTCATTCACTTTATAAAGTACAAATTTCAACAAAAATATTGAATTTGTGCACTAAATTGATATTTTTTTCAAAAACTTTAAAATTATTTTTAAAATATTTGGAATATTAGATTGTAAATATCTATCTTTGCGGTCGCTTTTGAAGAAAAGTATTGATTGCCTCCATAGCTTTCCGTTGTGTAACGGGATTAGAGCGGTCTTGTTAAACAGCAGGATTAATCGTTGGGGATCTTGATGAAATACTATTTTGCCTCCATAGCTCAGTTGGTTAGAGCGGCGGACTGTTAATCCGTAGGTCCAAGGTTCAAGTCCTTGTGGAGGCGCCCAAAAAGCTATCGTATTTACGGTAGCTTTTTTTTTGCAAATGAATAAACCATTCATTTTCATATATGTTTTATGTTTACATACTTTATTCAGATAGATTTGACAAGTATTATATAGGTCAAACCAATGACATAGAGCGAAGGCTTTTTGAGCACAATAAAAAGGAAACAAATTCTTTTACTGCAAAATATCGACCTTGGCATTTGGTTGCATCTCTTTATTAACCATGATTAATCTTTTGTCATCATAATTTATTGATATAAAATTGTATTTTTAGTTGGTGAAGAATTATGGAAAAACTAAATGTACTTGGAGATTATTGAAACTATCAAAAATTCTATACATTTGTTTCTAAATTTGAAGCTATGTTACAAAAGTATTATTTATTCGCTATTGTTTTTTTGTTCAATATAGTAACTTACGGGCAATATAGCTCCTTTTCGATTTCCGTTTATTCTGATGAAATAGGAATGTGCAACTTTGAGTTTTATAAATACTCGACTAGATCGCCGGATCTGCAAATTTTCACATGGAACGGAACAACATTAACACCTTATGAAATTCCAAATCAAGTACGTACTTATCGAGGGCGAATAACCAATCATTCGAATTATAAGGCATTTGCAGTTTGGTATCCGGATGATAAAATCTACATAAAAGCATTAAAAGGGAAAGGGGAAAAGAATGGTGGTTTTGAAATAAAAGAAATTTCTGTAGAAGATTATTCTATTACCGAACTCAATCTTCCGGCAGTTGATACTCCCCAAAAGTCAAATTGGGTATTAACAAGTGGTTATTCTTGTTTGTATTCGGATTTAATGAAACCTAAAAAAGCTAACGGAGATTATGAAACACTTGTAGCAATGTGGGAAAATGGTGTAAATTCTATGGATTATTTTGCTACAAGAGACTTAGGCTTATCTTTAACTACAAATTTATTGATTATCCCGATAGACTCTAGTATTGCACGGGTGAAAGATATCATCAATCCTGATGATTATCCTGACCAGATTAATCCGGTACTTACTTTTTGGAAAACTACAGGTGGTGGAGGAGGTGCCGGAAGGCATCAATTTTGCGATAAACCTTTTAAAGGAGGTCGAACTTCGTTTAATAGGAGTAAACTTGGAGCGATGCCACATGAGATGGGGCATACTTTGGAATTGGCACATTATCATAATCAAAAAGATTCTCAAAATGGTAATCAATTTTATTATGGAAGAAATTCTGTGGCAATTGCTAAAGGTCATTTAAATTTACCGGGAAATGCCTGCTTAGCTAATTCTATCCCTGATTATTCAGATCCTTTGCATCCATGGGTAGAAGAAGATTATGTTATTGTTAATGAAAACGAGTTTATAGATATTGATGTTCTTTCAAATGACAGGGATTTTAATCATGACAGGATAAGTATAAAAAGTTTTGATACGACAAGCTTAAATGGAGGAAATATTACTCTCCAAGGAAATAAATTAAGATATAATCCTCCATATGATTTTGTTGGACGTGATTATTTTAATTACATTGCTGAATCAGGACAAGGGAATGGGTATTTTACCAATTATGCAAAAGTATTTGTAGATGTCCGCGATGACTCATGCGATAGAGCATTACGTTATACATTTGATGAGACTTCAGGAAATATAGTACATGATTCGGCTTGGACGATAGAATCACAAAATGCCATAGTGTTAAATGGTGATTTTTCAAGCCATAGTACACCCGGTATTGTAGGTAATGCAATAGATTTGTCAGGTGAAGTTGGAATTATTTTAAATGATGTTCTCGATCCCTTGGATCGTGATTTATCTGTTTCGGTTTGGTTTAGATTAAATGAAATTCCTTCAAATTTAGCTTTGATTTATGATTCAGGAGCATCAGGGAATTTGACAAAAGAAGGTTTATCTATTAGCGTGGATTCTATTGGAATAGGTTTTCATGCACAACCGGAAGCTTATGATCATACAGGTGCAGAGCTGCAAGATACAACGGGATTAATCGCAAATAAATGGTATCATGTAGTCATGGTAATTGATAGGACAACTAATACATTACAAGCCTATGTAAATGGGAACGAGGTAACTTACTCTCCAACAAATAATATTGATTTTGATCCGGAAGTTATAATAAAAGGATATCCGGGATATATTGATACATTAAAACCAAATAAAACACGGACAGCAACGACCTTAGGTATAAGATGTAATACTAAGCTTTCTGCCATTGAGCATCCTTTAAATGGAGCATTAGATGAATTTAGAATTTTTACAAAAGCTCTTAATTTTTCGGAAATAAATGCACTGTATAATTCTCCCGGTGATTTAGCTGTTGATTGTAACAAACTTTCTGTAAAATCAAATTTAACAGTAAATAGCAAAGTAGCAATTTATCCAAACCCTTCAACAGGAATTATAAACATAATAAATAATAAAAAGATTAATTCAATTTCTATTTATTCAATAACCGGAAAAAAAGTATACAGTAAAAATGTGTTTGCAAAGAATACAAATGAAGTAAGCATAGACCTAAATAGTCTAGCCGGGGGACTCTATTTTGTTAAAATAGAATTAGAGGATCATACATATTGCGCTTATAAAAAAATCGTCTTATATTAGATATAATAATACCAATTTTGAAATTGATTCTCTCTATTATTGTACGATTTTTTCAGGATCAGTATTAGTAATTAATTACTTCTTTTTTGTAGTTGCTTTCTTCTTAGCTGTGGCTTTCTTTTTAGCAGCCGGTTTTTTCCTTGTTTTTTTCTTAAATGCTCCAGGAATTTCGGCTTCTATAAGTTCTTTTACCTGCTCAAGAGTATAATCTTTCAATTCTTCAGCTTCGGGTTTTTTACCATCAACTTTAGGCAATTTTACTGATTTCTTTTTAAATCTTATAAATGGTCCCCATCTTCCATTTTCGATAGCTATTTGTTCATCTTCCCATCTTTTGATATATCGATTAGCTTCTTTTTCTATTTTTAGATCAATTAATTCAAAAGCATCATCAAGACTGAGATTTTCAAAATCGTATCTTCTAGGAACATTTACGTACATACCGTTCCACTTCAAAAATGGTCCAAATCGACCTTTGCCTTTCGTGATTGGAAAACCTTTGTATTCTGCCATTGGTTTATCCTCTTCCCTTTTCTTTTCGATAAGTGCGATGGCATCTTCCAAAGTTACTTCCATAGGGTCTGTTCCCCTACCTATCGAAATGAATTTATCATCAAATTTCACATAAGGTCCAAATCTGCCTATTCCAATCAGTACTTCTTTACCTTCATATTCACCGACAACTTTTGGTAATTCAAATAATTTCATCGCTTCATCAAAAGTGATTGTTTCAATTGACTGCCCTGCTCTAAGATTTGCAAATTTAGGTTTCCCTTCTTCACCTACTTCTTCCCTTGTTCCAATCTGCACTACCGGTCCGAATCTTGTGATTTGTACCAAAACTTCATGACCTGTTTCTGGATCTGTACCTAGAACTCTTTTTGCTCTCACTCTTCCTTGATTCTCCATAGTGTGTTCGATAACCTCATGAAATGGAAAATATAAATCAGCTAACATTTTCTTCCAATTCAATCCTTTCTCTGCTATTTTATCTAAGTCAGCTTCAACTTTGGCAGTAAAACCATAGTCCATAACTTTATCAAACTTTTCGTCTAGAAAGTCAGTTACTACCATACCCATATCTGTTGGGTGAAGCCTGTTTTTTGCTCCACCGTAATTCTCTTTATTGACTTTTTTATTAAGATTATTACCTTTTAGAGTCAAAGTGACGACCTCTCTTTCTTTAGGTTCAAGTGGGGTTTTGACGACATATCCTCTTTCTTCTTGCATTATTTTTGAAATAGTAGGAGCATATGTTGATGGACGCCCAATACCCAGAGCTTCAAGTTTTTTCACTAGTGATGCTTCCGTATATCTTGCTGGTCCTTTTGTATATTTTTCTAATGCTTCAACATAATCTACTTGCAATTCTTGTCCAACTTTCAATGGTGGCAGGATGCCTTTTACATCATCGCCATCATCATCTTCTTTTGATTCGATATATACTTTGAGAAATCCATCAAATTTCAGTACTTGACCGGTTGCAACAAAATATGAATCCTTATAAGTTGAGATATTTATTTCGACGTCGGTTCTCTCCAATTCTGCACTGGACATTTGAGATGCCAATGTTCTTTTCCAAATCAATTCATATAATTTTTGCTCATCGTTGTCACCACTAGCATTTTTCCTCTCGATATATGTAGGTCTAATAGCTTCGTGAGCTTCTTGTGCATTTGCGGATTTCGATTTATATACTCTGAATTGGTGATACTTTTCGCCAAATTCTTCTTTAATATAATTGGTGATAGCCCCCAGTGCCACATTACTCAAGCTAGTCGAATCTGTTCTCATATAGGTAATCATACCTTTTTCGTACAATCTTTGCGCTACCATCATTGTCCTTTTAACACTAAATCCATATCTGGTACTCGCTTCCTGCTGTAGGGTGGAGGTTGTAAAGGGAGGTGCCGGATTCTTTTTTATCGGCTTTATTTTGATATCGGCTATTTTGTAATTTGCTTCTTTTAATTTATTTAAGAAATCTGTAGCTTGTTTTTCGGTATCAAAAGCTTTTTTTAATTCTGCTTTAAGCTCAACTTTTTTACTATTATTATCGATAATAAAGTAAGCAAAAACTTTATAAGAAGCTGCCGGAATAAAATTTCTTATCTCTCTTTCTTTCTCTACTACCAGTTTGACCGCTACGGATTGAACTCTTCCTGCGGATAATTTTCCCTTTACTTTTCTCCACAACAATTGAGATAATTCATACCCCATTAATCTATCTAAAATACGTCTGGCTTGCTGAGCGTTGACGATGTTCATATCGATGGTTCGCGGGTTGTCGATAGCTTTTGTGACAGCAGGCTTAGTGATTTCCCTGAATGCAATTCTTTTGGCTGTATCGGCATCTAATCCCAAGACTTCACTCAAATGCCAAGATATAGCTTCCCCCTCACGATCCTCATCGGTAGCGAGCCATACGATATCAGCTTTTTTCACTTCCGATTTCAGTTCTTTGACCAATTTCGTTTTGTCCTTGGAAATAACATACTTTGGTTCGAAATCATTTTCGACATCTACACCTATATCGCTTACCGGCAAGTCTCTGACATGACCAAAACTCGATTTTACTTTAAAGTCTTTGCCAAGTATTTTTTCTATGGTTTTTGCTTTTGCGGGTGACTCGACTATAAGAAGATTTTTTGCCATATTATTTATTGTATTTATATATAATTAATTGTTTATTGTAAATTAATTATTTAACATTTTTATTGATGATAAAATTTAAAATAATTATTATTTACGCTGCAAAGTAAATGCAAAACAAACGAATTATAATAATAAGTTGTAGATTTTCTTTTCAAAACAATTGGAAAATGACAAAATAGAAACTAGTGGTATAGACCTGATAAACCTGTATATTTACCGCAGTAAGAGTTGCGAAAACATGTAGGTCTAATTTTTTTGTGCGAAATTTAAGCTGTTTTATAGTTTGTTATGGAGGTGCAATTTATTTTTTTTTAGTAAAAATACTTGTTTGTTAAAAAAAATAAGTTTACCTTTGCCGCTCGTTTTAAAAATTAGGAAGAATTAATTAAAATAACAGAAAGTGAATACATTAAGTTATAAAACAAAATCGCAGAGAAATGAGGATGTACAAAGAAATTGGTATGTCATTGATGCAGAAGGAGAAGTAGTAGGTAGATTAGCGACAAAAATCGCTCATGTTCTCAGAGGCAAGCATAAGCCCCAATACACACCCCATATTGATACTGGAGATTGTGTGATTGTAATAAATGCAGAAAAAATAAGATTTACCGGAAATAAGTTAAAAGGTAAAGAATATTTGAGATATACAGGATACCCTGGTGGTTTGAGAAGGAGAACTGCAAAGGAGATGTTTGACAAAAAGCCAACTGCCGTTCTTGAAAATGCGGTAAGAGGAATGTTGCCAAAAAATAAACTTGGAAGAAAGATGTTTACAAAATTATTTGTTTATGAAGGCACTGAGCACAAACATCAGGCCCAAAAACCTCAAGAATTTAAATTTTAATATATTATGGAAATGATAAACACAATAGGGAGGAGAAAAGCTTCTATTGCCAGACTTTATTTGAAAAGTGGATCAGGAAAGATTAGGGTTAACGGTAAAGATTACAAAGAGTATTTTCCTCAGGATCACATCAGACTAGGTATGATTGATCCTCTTAAGATTGCCGGTATCGACAATGAATATGATATCAAAATTAATGTGAAAGGTGGTGGTTTCAAAGGACAAGCAGAGGCTATTAGACTTGCTTTATCAAGAGCTTTGGTGATAATCAATGAAGATTTCAGAAAACCTCTAAAAGATAAGAAATATCTTACTAGAGACGCGAGAGTAGTTGAGCGTAAGAAACCTGGTAAACCAAAAGCGAGAAAGAACTTCCAGTTCAGCAAGCGTTAATATTTGTTTATTAAATTATTTAAAAAGATTAAAAATGTCAAAACTTAATTATAAAGAGATGCTGGATGCAGGAGTGCATTTTGGACATATGAAGAGAAAATGGAATCCAAAGATGTCTCCATATATCTTTGCAGAAAAAAAAGGAATTCATATCATTGATATAAATAAAACTATTAATGAATTGGAGAAATCTGCAAAAGCGATTAAAGAAATTGCTAAATCCGGTCGAAAAATAGTTTTCGTGGCTACTAAAAAACAAGCTAGAGAGATTGTTAAAAGTGCTGCGGAAAGTGTAAATATGCCTTTCGTTACTTCCAGATGGTTGGGAGGAATGATGACAAACTTTTCTACTATCAGAAAATCTATCAAGAAGATGGAAAAAATAGATAGCATGCTAAAAGATAAATCTTTGACTAGTATCACTAAGAAAGAAAGATTAACCTTAAGTAGAGAAAAAGCAAAATTATTTAAAGTGCTTGGTGGTATTGCCAGACTTAACCGTCTTCCTTCAGCGATGTATATTGTTGATATTAGTCAAGAGCATTTAGCAGTAAAAGAAGCTAATAAATTGGGAATTACTACTTTTGCAATGGTGGATACTAATGTAAATCCAAATGATGTAAATTTCCCTATTCCTGCAAATGATGATTCAACTAAATCAATAGAATTGATTACAACATACTTAACTAATGCAATCAAAGAAGGTTTGGAGGAAAGAGCTAAAGCAAAAGGAAGTAATGATTAATCATTATTCCAACTAATATTTAATTATTATATAAAATAAAAACATTAAAATAATGAGCGATATAAAAATTACTGCATCAGATGTTAAAAAATTACGCGATATCACTGGTGCTGGTATGATGGATTGTAAAAAAGCTTTGAAAGAATCTAATGGAGATTACGATAAAGCTGTCGAGTACCTTAGAAAAAAAGGTCAGAAAGTTTCAGCTAAGCGAGCTGATAGAGATGCGAATGAAGGTGTAGTTATAGCTACAATTTCAGAAGATGGTTCAAGAGGGGTTGTTGTGAAATTAAGTAGTGAAACAGATTTTGTTGCTAAAAATGAAGATTTCATTAACTTGACAAAAGAATTTGCACAAATAGCCTTGGATACTTTTCCTGATTCTTTGGAAGAATTGCTTCAAGCTAAATACAAAGATATAACAGTAGGCGAAAAAGTTGCAGAGCAAGTTGGAATCATTGGTGAGAAAATAGAGCTCGCTTCTTATGAAAAAATCGAAGCGCCAATGGTAGTTTCTTACATTCATATGGGGAATAAAGCTGCTGTAATCGTCGGACTTAATAAAAAAGACGATAGCTTTGTAGAAGTAGGTAAAAATGTTGCTATGCAAGCAGCTGCTATGAAACCGATAGCTTTGGACAAAGATGGGGTGGATGCTTCAGTAGTCGAAAAAGAAATCGAAATCGGAAAAGAACAAGCAAGAAATGAGGGAAAACCTGAAGAAATGCTTGAAAGAATAGCAATGGGTAAATTAAATAAATTCTATAAAGAGAATACCCTATTGAATCAAGCTTATGTCAAAGACAATAAGAAGGATATCAGATCCTATGTGAAGAGTGTAGATAAAGACCTTGAGGTCATCGCATTTAAGCATGTTAAATTAGGTTAGAAAAATGAAAAGCGAATTCAATATTGAATTCGCTTTTTTTATATCAATAATTGAGTAAAATACTAAACGATGTCAAAAAGTAAATTCAAAGCTGATAATAAGTTCAAAAGAGTACTTCTTAAATTAAGTGGTGAGTCCTTGATGGGAAAACAAGATTTTGGTATAGAAACTGATATGCTTGTTCATTATGCAAAACAAATAAAATCAATTGTAGCAGAAGGAGTAGAAACAGCAATTGTCATAGGTGGAGGGAATATTTATAGAGGATTAAATGCTGTCGCTTCTGGTATTGAGAGAGTCACAGGTGATTATATGGGGATGCTGGCTACTTGTATAAACGGGATGGCATTACAAGCAGCTTTGGAAAAAGAGGGCGTTTATACACGATTGGTCTCCGCATTGGAGATGGACAAAATAGCAGAACCTTATATCAGACGAAGAGCGACTAGGCATCTGGAAAAAGGAAGAGTTGTTATTTTTTGTGCCGGTACCGGTAGCCCGTATTTTACCACAGACTCTGCTGCTGCTCTTAGAGCCAATGAGATAGACGCAGACGTAATCTTAAAAGGAACACGGGTAGATGGTGTATATTCTGCAGATCCCGAAAAAGACCCTAATGCTGTGAAATTTGATGAGATATCTTTTGCTAAAGTTATAAGCAAAGGACTGAGTGTAATGGATATGACAGCTTTTACTTTATGTCAAGAAAACAATCTTCCTATTATCATCTTCGATATCAACAATCCTGAAAATCTTATGAAGATAATTAAAGGCAAAAAAGTAGGTACTTTCGTGAATTGATAAATAGTTAAATCAGTAAATGAAGGCTAATCTCAACCGTAGATTAGCCTTTTTTTATGGTATTATAAGAATATCACCCTAAAGTGTGATTTTTATGGTCTGCATTCAAGATACCTTTGCAATTAAATAAAATATTAAATTATGAAATTAAAATTCTTTTTTATAGCTGTCGTTATGGTTTTTTCAATTAGTTTATTTGCTCAATACTCTGTAAATACATGGATCGGTGGCAATGGGAAATGGAATGTTGATAGTAACTGGGAACATGATATTCCTGAGGATTGGAATATTGTATTAATTGAGAGTGCAAATGATAAGGTATTAATTCCAGATGGCTACAATGCAGTATGCAGGAAGCTTTATGTAAAACATCAGAATTCAGAAATAGATATAGATGGAAACCTCACAATTAATTCAAGCGACTATCATGATGGCATTGTAAATTATGGAGAAATCAAAATAGGTGATAATTCTAATGTTGATATTTCAAATACAGGAGGCTCCGGTACGGAAGGACAAGGAATTCTTAATTTCGGAACAATGTACATTAATGGTACTATGACTATTTGGGATATTGAAGAATCGGGTATTTGGAACAGAGCGGGAGGATATATAGAAAATCAGGGATATTTACTTTTTACTGATAATCTTGGTGTTCGTGCTATAGACAATCTCGGGGGGGAATTTCATAATTACGGTACTGTTTCCAGTTTAGCAACATATCCCAATTCATTTATTTCAACGGGAGGTTCGGGAAGTTTTACCAATTATGCTTGCGGAATATTAAAATCCGGTTCAGGATATTTTGACAGTAATTCTTTTGATAATTATGGTGTTATTCTTGAAAACTCAACTCATGACTCTAATATAAAAAACAATTATGAAGGGGGAGTTATAATAAACAAAAGCGGAGGCTCTTTTTCTATAGCAAATGATAATGGCTATTACAGTACAAAACCAAAATATGCTGTTTGGACAGGGTGTTATAGTAATGTTTATAATTATTCAAAAAACTGGGCTAGTTTTTTGGATCTTCCCGTCACTGACAGTGAAATTATCATTCCGGGTGATCTCATGGGATCAAATGGTTATCCGATAAGTGACAACTATATCATCAATATTGGTGTAGGTGGCAAAATGAATATAGAACAAAATGCAAGTCTTAGCATACAGAACAATACAGGATCCGGATTGCTAAATCATGGGACAACAATAGTAAATGGGGCTTTATCTATTGATGATGTTACTGTATATGGAATAAGAAATTTCTTAAGTGCAACTTTTTATTCCGGGCCAAATTCAGAAATAACGATTTCTAATACAGGAAATAATGGAATAAGAAATCAATATAAAATGGATTTAAATAATTCACTGAATATAAATACAGGAATTTCTAATTCGGGTATAAAAAATGATAGTCCTTCCGGAATTCTGACTTTTCATGAAGGTACATTTAATATAAATAATAATTCAAATATAGGAATCGCTAATTATAATTATTTATCACTTAACTCTCAAACCGTTTTAAATCTAAATGATAATAATACGGGGATTTTTAATGATGCAGGAGCACAAATAATCAATGAGGGAGAAATAAATATTGTAACCGGGAATACGGGGATTCAATCCAAAGGAACTTTAAAAAACTATAATAAATTGACAATTACAGGTGGAAACACAGCATATGAAGGGCTGGCGTCATCGGTTTTTAATAATTTGAATTGCGGTTATATCAATTTGCAAGGCTCTTTTGATCTACAGTCCGGAAATTTTACGAATAATTCCTATCTGTTAAATGATAATCAAAATAATGTTTTTTCAATATCAGGAATATTTGTAAATAACGGATTAATTAAAGACCAATATGATGCCATTGATGTTAATGATATAAACAACAATGACGGAATCGTCATCAATTCTCAAGAAACATGGCCAGGTGGTGATATTCAGCCTTTTTTTACGGGCTCCCAACCATGGTCCTACAGCATACCAAGTGGTAAATTATTAAGCTCAAGTAATTCCTTAATTGGGGAATTCTATGAAGACTCTAATACTTTTAAGGATGTTTCAGGATATAGTGATGGATATTACCCATATTTTGCAGACTTTGAAAAGGCAGATGGATCATGTACTGAAAATGTAAAAATTTATATTACTCTTGATAATAGCTTAAATCCTGATTGGGATAGCGATGGAATATTAAATGATGATGATAATTGCCCTAATATTTCTAATCCTGATCAAAAAGACAATGATGGAGATGGACAGGGAGATGTATGTGATAGCGATGATGACAATGATGGAGTAGCAGACACTAATGACAATTGCCCTTTTATTGCTAACCCTGATCAAAAAGATAATGATGGAGATGGACAAGGAGATGTATGTGATAGCGATGATGACAATGATGGAGTAGCAGACACGAATGATAATTGTCCTTTTGTTGCTAATCCTGATCAAAAAGATAATGATGGAGATGGACAAGGAGATGTATGTGATAGCGATGATGACAATGATGGAGTAGCAGACACGAATGATAATTGTCCTTTTGTTGCAAATCCTGATCAAAAAGATAATGATGGAGATGGACAAGGAGATGTATGTGATAGCGATGATGATAATGACGGAGTAGCAGATACAAATGATAATTGTCCTTTTGTTGCAAATCCGGATCAAAAAGATAATGATGGAGATGGACAAGGAGATGTATGTGATAGTGATGATGATAATGACGGAGTAGCAGATACAAATGACAATTGTCCTTTTGTTGCTAACCCTGATCAAAAAGATAATGATGGGGACGGGCAAGGAGATGTATGTGATAGTGATGATGATAATGATGGAGTTGAAGATATTAACGATAATTGCCCTTTTGATGTTAACCCTGAACAAGTTGACACAGATGGAGATGGCATTGGTGATGTATGTGACATTGATGACGATAATGATGGAATTAAAGATGTCGAAGATAATTGTCCTCTAATTGCAAATGCAGACCAAAGCGATAATGATGAAGATGATTTTGGTGATGTTTGTGATGAGGATGACGATAATGATGGTGTTTTAGATGAAGATGACAATTGTCAGTATACTCCAAATGAAGATCAGGAAGATAGTGATGGAGATGGAATTGGTAATGCTTGTGAGGACGACACAGATGGCGATGGTGTTTTGGATGAGGATGATAACTGTATTAATACACCAAATCCGGATCAAGAAGATAGTGATGGTGATGGAATTGGAGATGCGTGCGAGGATGATACAGACGGAGATGGAGTAGAAGATAGTATAGATAATTGTCCTGATCTACCAAATGCAGACCAATTGGACACAGATGAAGACGGAATCGGAGATGTATGTGACGATGATGATGATGGTGACGGTTATGATGACGAAGAAGATAACTGTCCAAATGTTTACAATCCTGATCAATTGGATACAGATGAAGATGGTATTGGAGATGAATGTGATAGTGATGATGATAATGATGGCTATGATGATGAAGAAGATAATTGTCCAGAAACTTATAATCCCGAGCAATTAGATACAGATGATGATGGTGTCGGAAATGAATGTGATAGTGATGATGATGGAGATGGGGTTGATGATGACGAGGACAATTGCCCATTGATTTCAAATCCTGGGCAGGAAGATAGCGATGGAGATGGTGTAGGAGATGCCTGTGAAAATGATGGTGATGGAGATGGTGTTGATAACGAGAGCGATAATTGTCCTGATACATATAATCCAAATCAATTGGATACAGATGAAGACGGGATAGGAGATGCATGTGACGATGATGATGATGGTGACGGTTATGATGATGAAGAAGATAATTGTCCAAATGTTTACAATCCTAGTCAATCGGATACAGATGATGATGGTATTGGTGATAAATGTGATTCTGATGATGATAATGATGGTTATGATGATGATGAAGATAACTGTCCAAATATTTATAATCCTGATCAATTGGATACAGATGGAGATGGTGTTGGAAATGCCTGTGACAGTGATGATGATGGAGATGGAGTTGAAGATGACAAGGACAATTGCCCTTTGACTTCAAATCCGGGACAGGAAGATAGTAATGGAGATGGGATAGGAGACGCCTGTGAAAACGATGGTGATGGTGATGGTGTTGATAACGAGAGCGATAATTGTCCTGATACATATAATCCAAATCAATTGGATACAGATGAAGACGGGATAGGAGATGCATGTGACGATGATGATGATGGTGATGGAGTTGATGATGATAAGGACAATTGCCCATTGATTTCAAATCCGGGACAGGAAGATAGCGATGGAGATGGGGTAGGAGATGCTTGTGAAGAATTAGCAACTTTTGATTTGAATATGAACGGAATCAAATTGTTTCCTAACCCTACAGATAATATCGTATATGTTAGATTTGATAACATCATAAATGATAATGTTTCAATTGTTATCTACAATCAATTTGGCGAAATGATAGACATTAAATACTCAAAAATAGATATTAATACTATAAAAATATCTCTTGCTGATAAATCTTTTGGAGTCCATTTTATGAAAATCATAGTAAATAAGAAACTGTTTACTACAAAAAAATTAATAATAGTTAATCAATAAGTTTAGACCACTTTAAAGCTCTTCAATCATACAGTTTTGTTTTGGAGAGCTTTATTTTCATTTAAAAAATCAAAAAATATTTACATTGAGGAAATTAAATAAAAGGCGCTGGTTTCTTGTTTTAAGTTTTGCACTAGTATTTATGTTTATACAAAACCAAAGTATATCACAAAATTTGCAAGGACAATCAAAAAATAATTCATCAAGAAAAATTAAATTTTCGGGAGGACTTAATCTTATGTCACAGTACTATAATGTAAAGGGTATAGATCCGAGAAGAAGTCCTTTTTCGTGGGTTATTGGTGGAAATGCTGTGTTTTCTTATGGTAAATTCAGAATTCCTTTAAGCTTTTCATTCAGAGATCAAAAATTCAGTTTTGGAGGTCCGTCTTTCAATAAATTTGGAATTAGTCCACGATACAAATGGGCTAAACTCCTTTTGGGATATAGGTCGATGCGTTTTTCAAAATATAGTTTAAATGGTAAAACTTTTTTTGGAGCAGGTATTGAATTAAAGCCTAAATATCTTCGCTTTTCTGCATTCAAAGGGAAATTGAAGAACCCGTTGGCACAGAAAGATACTCTCGTTTTGGGTGGAATATTGATTTCAACTTATGACAGGGATGCTTATGGTGTTAAATTGGGTTTTGGAAACAATCGCAATCATTTTGATATCTCATATCTAAAAATAAAAGACAATGTAGATTCCGATACTATTATAAGATATCCCAATATCAAGCCGGTAGAAAATCTTGTAATAGGTACAGACTGGAGTGTTTTATTATTCAAAAGAATTTCTTTTCTTGGGTCAGCTAATGCTTCTGCTTACTCGGAAAACCTTTCGCTGGAAGCTTTTGAATCTGAAAATAAATTATATAATTTTTTTGATAAAATGTATGATGTTAATACTTCGACAAAAATAAGTTTTGCAGGAGATCTTGCCTTGAACTTAAATCTAAATAATTTCAATTTTGGATTGCAATTTAGAAGAGTGGAACCCAATTACCGCTCTCTCGGTATATCTTTTATTCAGGCAGATATACAGTCATATACAGCCAATACAAACATAAATTTATTTAAAAGAAAACTGATACTTAATGCAAGAGTAGGTCTCGAACAAAACAATCTAAGAAAATTGGATTATCTGACAAGAAAAAGATTTATCCATAGTTACAGAATAAATTATATTCCGGGACAAAATTTCAATATTTTAGCTCATTTTGCCAATTATCAATATGAATCTACAGATGGATTAGTCGCAATAAATGATACTTTGCGTCAGGTGAATGTCAGTAGATTGGCAGGATTAAATGTCAGTTACAATTTCAAAGGAGAAATGAAATCCTATGGAGCATTTATCAATTTCCAAAGACAGATTGTTCGTGACCAAAGCCCTATTGAGAATCTTGGTGCTAATATCCTGAATAATAATTTCAGTATTGGAGGAGTGATAAAATGGAATGAACTTGACTTTTCGCTGCGACCTTCGATAAATTACTCGAGTTATGATTTGAGTACCAGAACCCAGAGCAGGTTTGGTTTTGGATTGAGTTTGAAAAAAATGATATTTGAGAAGAAATTGAACCTTAATTTTAGTTCAAAATATGCAAAGAATAGGATAAATAGTCAAAATAACGGTTATGTATTGACCAACAGGCTTTCTGTCCAATACAAAATAACTAAAAAGCAAGTGATTAAATTCAGAATTGGTTATTTGAAAAAATCCTCATTAACAGGTCGAAATTTTAATGAATTAAGATCAACTCTTCACTATAGTTTTAAATTTTAAACAGATGAACAAATTATTTATAGCTTTATTATTTTGCTTTATTGCAATTACCGGCTCATATTCCCAAAATTTGAATATTATTACTCAGATAACTCAACCTTTTCCTACTGCTTTGGGTGAAATTGAAGAAAACGGTGATTTCTATACGACCATTATCACAAATACTTCCGGTAGTTCAAAATCATTTTACCTTTTTATAGATTTGATAGGGGACAATGGAGTAGTTATTTATACGGATCGTGATTATAAGCCGTCTGAAGCCTTGGTCTTGGATGCAAATTCATCAGTCACATATACTTTTGAAGAAATTTATGATCATTATGACGGATTTAGCAGTGATAATCTTGTGTATGAAGGAGTAACTGAATTTCAGATTAATCTTTTAAACACTTTGCCGGAAGGCAACTATCAGATATGTGTTTCTGCCTTTGATTTTGATACTGAAGAACAGATTGGAGTAGGGTGTAGCATCACTTTTCCTGTGGGAAATGAAAATGTGCCTGTAATAATCTCTCCTTATGAAAATGAAATTATTCCTGCTACTGATAATTTTAATTATTTAATCTCGTGGGAAACACCGGTTACAAACCCAAGTCAACTGAATGATTTGGAGTATGAATTGAAAATAATTGATCTTACCGAAGCTTATGATGACGACTTGGAAGAATTGTTCTCTGATAGTGGTACTTCTGTAGTTTTGGAAACCGAGACAACTCAAAGTTCTTATTTTTATAATGAAGAAGGAAGTGACCCTGACATGATTCCGGGGCACGAATATGGCGTCAGAATAAGGGTGCTGGATATAGAAGGTAATTTGACTTTTGAAAATAACGGCTATTCTGAAATACGAAGATTCTTTTACGGAGAAAATTCAGATGGAGAGACAGAACAGGATTCAACCGGATATGTGGAAAGAGAATTACCGGATGATTGCGAAAGCCGATGCAATATTGCCCAATTGGAAGATACTACAATTACTACAAATATATCAAATTTTGATACATTAATGATTGGTTATTTTAAGATGGTAGATCTTGATTTATCTCCTATTGGTAATATATTTAATGGCACGGCAAAAGTAATTATTGATTTTGTAAATAATATAGAAATAAATGTTGAAGTTAGTGCTATTAAAATAAATTCTCAAGGACAAATTATTGAAGGCACTGTCACGGCATTGCAAGATGCTGCCGAAACTATGGGTGATTTTGCCGAATACATCAACTTTGGAAAATTTGATAATCAAATTGGGAATATGGCAGATAATATACCCGAGACGGAATATGACGGATATTTGAATTATTTGAATGAAGCACGTTCTTTATCGGCAGCTTTGTTGGGTATTAATAGCACAGGATTGCCGATTAGTTTTGGTGATACTATTAAAGGGAATCACTTTACGATAGCTCTCACGGATTTAATTTTAAAGCCCGGTTCAGCTATTGCAAAAGTAATAATCGGCACAAAATTAGCTGTTTTTGACGGAGAAAATTCGCTATTGCTTGTTGCGGATTCGGTTTGTATTCATCCTGCAGGATTTGGAGGACAGTACAATCTTTCACTGAAAAAAGATTTGGTCTTTCCATTCCAAGCAGACAACAAATTCAATTTAATACTAAAAGGAAATACGCAGGGAGCTGTTAATTATACAAAGATAAATTTTGATTGTGCCGGGATTTCATCACTTGATCTAGCCGGAGAGATTCATTTTCCTAGGAGCATAATCCGTCCTATGGATGGTGATTCCATTTTGGATGAAAAAGCCAAAGCATATTTCAATTACAGTCTGATAAAATCAAGTAATAACGATGAAGAATCCCAAGACAGCATTGTCAATCAGGGTAATCATATAAATTGGATTGCGGAAGTGACAATGGATAAATTTTCAATAAATAAACTCAAAGGATGGACTTTTGAAACAACAAAAGGTTATTGGGATATGAGTGATATTAGTAATCCTAAAGGGATAGCTTTCCCGGAGGATTATCACACAACGACTCCCGATTATAGAGGATTTTATTTAAAAGAAGCAATCATCACTCCGCCCAAAAATCTATTTTCAAGCAATGGTGATGGAGTGGCTTCCACAATTTCATCTGCCACGATTCACGATTTATTTATTGATCCTCATATTTATGGAAAATTGGAGGCGGTCAATGTACTTCCATTGGAAAAAGGAAGACTTGATGGCTGGGGATTTAGTATTGATACTATTTATCTTGAGTATTATGACAGCCAACTTCTATTGGGTAGAATGGACGGATATATGCAAATGCCTCTACTCGAAGATTCGGATAGTCTTAAATATACAGCATTGATGTTTGATATGAATTCCGTATCAGATGATGAAAGTGAATCAGAAGGAAATGAACCGGAAGATATTTTTTATGCATTTGACATTTCCCTGAGGGATACCGTACATTTCCCTTTTCTAATAGCAAACGGAACTATTTATGATGATTCATATTTTGATGTTGGTTTTTATCCTTCTCAAAGTGAACAGGCTTTTGTAAGAGCCGTATTGCACGGTGAATTAAATATAGACTCGGATCTTTATTTGCCGGCAGATTATGCCGCATTACCTGCTGCATTGAAATTGCCCGGTCTGGAATATAAATTGGATTACACTTCGGGTGAAGAAGGAGGTTTCAATCCTGACAGTTCTTTTGTTTCCTTTGCAAGTCCGCAAAAAAGTATAGGTGGATTCTTGGTTTCTATGGAGAACTTTGATGTTGGAATGTCAAATGAATATTCCGGTGTTTCTGTGGATTTTGATGTAGCAGTAGGGATTGGAAAAGGAAATGTAAGCGTACAGGCTGCATCAAGTTTCTCTATCAAATCAAATCTTTCTATGTCAAATGCTCCCGGTAGTATGCAGGAAGCTGGATCAATGCTTAAATCTTTTAAAATTGAACAGGTAAAATTCGATTCTGTAAGCATTGGTCTGGATATGGAAAAATTCAAGATGAATGGATCTGTATTTTGGTACAATGAAGAAATTGAAAACAGTGGAGATGGTGCAAGAAACAAAGGCGTGAGAGGTGATCTTGATATACAACTACCCCTTGCAGGAATCGGAGGAAAATTTGCTGCAGGTTTTGGAACTTATGGTTCGCCACCCGAATTGGAAGAAGGTGTTGAGATAGATTATGATTCAACTTTCTATTCCTATTGGTTTGTGGATGGATTATTATTCTTTGGCCCGACAGGTACTCCGATTTCTCCCGGAATTGCCATTTATGGATTAGGAGGTGGAGTATCTTATAATATGGTTCAGACGGGTTCACTTAGTGTTTCGGATAGCACTATTCAGGGCGAATCAATGTACGAACCCGTATATGATGCTTTTAATCTAAAGCTAGCTGCTACACTTGGAACTACTCCAAGTCCAAATGCTTTTAATGCAGATATCGGTATCACAGCACAATTTGTTAATGGTGGATTAGATATGCTATCCATTGATGGAGATGGATACATAGCAACTCCTTTGCAAGAAAGAGATGATCCTAAGTTATGGGTTGATGTAGGAGTAGAGATGCATTTGCCAAATGAAGAGCGCGCTTTTAGTATGGATGGGTATCTCAATGTTGCTATGAATCTGGATAGTACGCTATATGGTAATTTGCCTGGATCCACTATGGATTATCAACTTGTAGCGGGAGATTTTCACGCTTCACAGGATTCCTGGTATTTTTACCTTGGTGAACCGGATATGGATCCGGGAGTAGGGTCTGATCCAAGGGGAAGTGCCCGGTTGGAATTAGGAGATCTTCTCAAAGTGGATTTGAAAACTTATATGATGGTTGGGCATGGAGTACCTACGGAAATGCCTCCATTACCTGCCGATATTGAAAGAATACTCAGAGATCCAAGTGGCGAACTTGCCGGTACATCGGAAGCTGATAATGTTAATAGTGAATTTGGACAAATAGATTATAGCACAGGAATGGGATTTGCACATGGTTCATATGCCGAAATGAAAGCAGATATCGATGCTAAGATTATTTATGCTCATTTGTATGCTTATCTCGGTTATGATATGAATCTTACACAAAATCTAACTCAATATTGTAGTAATACAGGTGAATTAAGAGGTATAAATGGATGGTATGCGCAAGGTCAGGCATATGCAGGGATAGAAGGTGGTTTGGGAATAAGGTTTAAGCTTTTTGGGAAACAAAGAGATATCAGTATAATGCAATTGGCAGCTGCCATTGCATTGACAGGAGGTGGGCCCAAACCTTTTTATTTTGGAGGTAGAGCTTCCATTTATTATAAATTGTTGGGAGGTAAAATCAAAGGAAATTCTTCATTCCAATTTAGCGTGGGAGAGAGGTGTAGTCCTATGTCAGAAAATCCATTTGCAGGTCTTGATATCATAGAATATGTCGATCCGGGAAATAGTGAAGAGGAAATTTTTGTAGGGAAAAATATGTCTGTTAAATTTGTTCTTCCCATGGATGCTCCCATTTATGTTCCGACACCGATATATGATGGCAAAAATGAAATAATCGATATCCGAGAGTTGAGTTTTACTCCTAAATTCTTTTATGAATTTACAAAAGACAATGGAGAACCGGCTTATACTCAACCAATACAGTGGGCTGATGATAATAATCATGAGCAATTTTATGTCCTTCCGACAGAAATGTTAAAACCCAACAAATGGTACAAATTGAAGGTTACAGTTAAAGCAATGGATAATCAAACAAACAAATGGTTAATTGATGAAAATACAAATAAGGTTTGGCAAATTGATACACTGGTTGGATTCAAAACGGGAGAGTATCCTGAAAGTTTTAAAGAGTTTGTCAGCTACACTGTGCCTCTTGCTTATGAGAGGTACTATTTGCAGGATATTTCACATGCCGGAAGGATTTATTTAACATCCGGTTTGGATCAAAATCATTATTTTCCAAGTAGCATTCCCAATATGAAAGGCAGTTTTGAATATTTTGTAAGATTTACCAATCTTCAAAACCAGGAAAGTAAGGAAGTCCCTTTTACCTACGTTAATTATACTAATTCTGCACCTCAATTGAGGTTCAATATTCCTCAACTGGACAATGAAGCTATTTACGCACTTCAGGT
Organism: Saprospiraceae bacterium; assembly: GCA_027011385.1. Lineage (GTDB taxonomy): Bacteria > Bacteroidota > Bacteroidia > Chitinophagales > Saprospiraceae > JADJGA01. The sequence continues at coordinate 20,922 of JALVAD010000348.1, forward strand.
GATAAGAAAAGGAACAGCGAATTATAAGGGAACAAATGTTAAAGCAAAACCAGGGAAAAAAGAAGTGACTTTGGTATCTGCTTCCAAGGAAGATGTGTCGACGGAAATGACACTGACAAACGATCAAATAGCTCCGGGAAAACAATTGGCAAACAATGAAGATTTACTTTATTATACGTATTTCAGGACATCAAAGTACAATACACTGGCTGAGAAAATCAATGCATCCACTATAACAGGAACTTCGTATGTGGGAACAACAAACAACAAAAAGCTGAAAGTAAATCTTACATTGCAGGAATCTTTTGAAGAAAGGGATTTCAGACCTTTCAGACCGTTAAATAGCAATATTGGTAATATGCTTTTTGAGCCTAAAATCAAGATAAGAGACCCTTTTGATAAGGGCTTTCACAATTCTAAAGCAAAACCCAGAGTTGGGGGTTTTATCAATAATTACAATGATAATGTCAAAGGGGGTATGATTTATAGAAATATTCCTGAAAATCTGAGGATTGATTGGGGGCAATACACCAATTATTGGTTGCCTTCGAATAATTTTCACAGCTCATTATCCGAGCCTTTGAGTGAAAGTGAAATTGAATCCTTATGGAGTAATTATGTTGAAAATGGTGTGTTTGGTAATACTTCTTTTCACAGTACTACGACAATGGGTGGTTATACAGTCAATATTTTACAGACAATGAGTGCATACATTATTTACGACACACATTTCAATGTACAAAAGGATAAAATTGACCTTAAAAACTGGGTTTTGAATTACTATTCATCTATCTGTTTTCCTCAACCGTGCATTACATATTTGAATCAACATCCGAGTTTTGACAATAAATATACACAGATGAAAAATACTGATTTCAAAATAACATCAAATACAGGAAATTATAATTTATCATTTTATCCAAATGGTTCGGATAAACCCGGAGAATATTTCCCTAATTTCTTTAAATCGGCAAGTATCAATTTTTCAACACCTCCGGCACAATTATCCTCACAGGGGAATAAAGGGACATTTCAGATTTCAAATTTATAAAACATAAAGTAGATGACAATTTCGATTAATAAAATATTACCAAAGATAGAATTCATTCATAAAAATATATTTTTAATTCTTTTCTTCATTGTCTTTATTTCAGGGCTAAGTGCTCAGGCCAAAACGGATAGTTTGTATTATCACGATAAGAATAATGTAGATACTATCCCTCACATCGAGGTATTAAGCAAGTACAAAAATAATACTGTCTTTCTGCGTTGGGCACCAACGGATGCTTCGTCCTGGTATGAAAATACGAGGGAAGGATATATAATATATCGCTTCGAACTTGATGCGAAAGAATTACCAATAATGGAATCAAAAGATAGCTTTATTGTAAAGCCGTGGGCAATGGACAGATTTGAAACTTATCTGGATTCAGTAAATGAAAATATATTGATAGCTGCGCAATGTCTATATGGAGAATGGGAAGAAAATACCGATTTTACCGGTAAAAATGAAGAGTTGGTAAATAGATATGGTTATGCTCTGTTTGCTGCCGATATCGATTGGAAAACTGCATTGTCATTGGGTCTTGCATTTGAAGATAAAAATACAGAAAGTGATAAATTATATTTTTATAGAATAGTTCCCAAAAAGAAAGAAACGCGTTTAAAGCCGGGATATACAAGTTTGCATGCCAAGGCTTCTCCTGAACCATACCCTTTGATTTTGAATGCACTTGAAGCTGAGAATGTCGTCACTATTCAATGGTCGAGAGATGCACATCAAGAATATTTTTCAGCTTATTATATCCAAAGATCAAGCGATGGGAATATTTATCAATCATTAAATAAAAAGCCTTTTGTGGGAGGAATGTCCAGAGAATTTCCGTCGGATATTTTCTCTTATTCCGATAGTGTGGATAATTATATTCCTTATTATTACAGATTGGTCGGGATAACTCCTTTCGGTGAATTGTCTCCTCCGTCCAAACCTGTAAAAGCAATGGGAAGGGATAAAACTCCACCGATGATTCCAAAAGGTATCTCAGTTGATTGTGATGGTATAGCTAAGGAAGTGAGGATAAGCTGGGAGCCTGTTTCATCTCCTGATTTGGCAAATTATGCCATTTATAGATCAGGTAAATCAAATGGAGAATATCAAATTGTCAGCGATCCCCTTTTGAATAAAAATATCTTGGAATTCAAGGATGGTAATATTGATATAAATAAGTTTTATTATTATAAAATATCTACAATCGATACAGCCGGGAACTACAATATGAGTTTGCCTTTTATCGCTGCATTCAGGGATACAATTTCCCCTGATTCTCCCACAGGATTAGCAGGTTCGATTGATTCATTGGGAAAAGTAACATTGACTTGGAATAAAAATAATGAAAATGATGTTGCCGGTTACCATGTTTATATGTCCAATTCTCCTTTTCATAAATTTGTAAAAATCACTCCTAAAACTTTGTCCGATAATTTTTGGACGGATACTATTACCTTGAAGACATTTACTGAAAATATCTATTACAAAATAACTGCGATTGATTTTCACGGACATTTTTCGGAGTTTTCCGAAACATTGAATCTAAAAAAGCCGGATGTCATACCACCTTTTCCACCAAGTATCAAAAAATATTCTTATGATGATAAAAGCAATATGATTATCTTGGAATGGAGTCCAAGCAAAAGCTCTGATATTGATCATCATGAATTGTATAAAAAATACGGTTCCAAATGGAAAAGAATTATGGATTTTGATGAAAATAATCATATCATTAAAGATAAAGATGTATCTGCGGGAAAAAATTACAGGTATAAAATATTAGCAGTAGATGATGATGGTCTTTATTCCAATGGTAAAGCATTCGCAGTAGTTAAAACCGTTGATAAAAGACTTCCTGAAACTCCGGAAATACTATCCTGTAAATATGAAGGAGAAAATAAAATCCTCTTGGAATGGAAACCTGTAAATGATAAAAAACACCAAAATTATATCATTTATAGATCTGCCGATAATTCTCCGTTTACAGTACTTGCACGAACAAAAGATACATTTTATTCAGATGACGACATTTTACCAAGAAAAAAATATGCTTACAAGATAAAACAAGCATGGAAAGATGGAAAAAAATCGAAGATAAGCAAAGAAACAATGGTCAAATAATTGGATTGTATCTACGATAGGTTTGTGATTTTTAAGGAATAAAAACATATATTTTAGTTAAAATTCAAGATATAAATGGCTTTTATGTCTTAAAAACTTGATATTTAATGAAAAATGACCGTACTTTGCAGATAGATTATTGGTTTGATTTAACTATGTAAACATAAAGAAAATATTAATTTTGAAAAAAGTAAAATATTTTATTATTAAAAAGATAAG
>JALVAD010000349.1 GCA_027011385.1 Saprospiraceae bacterium
TTTTTAACATTTTCAATTACGCCTTCAATTCCTTCTTTTGCCCAATTATCATTTAATAATGATTTATTTAATTGACTTTTCTTATTTCTTTTAAAATCTTCTCCAGTAAACTCATATTGAACGACTATTTCGTCTTGTTTTTCTGGTCGAAATTTCCATCGTTTTCCTGTAGCCATCAATTTTATTCGACTATTTGATATTAATTCATTTTTGCTTGAAGTAAATTTTGCTCGATAAATCAATTCTCTACAAGGACGAAAGACTGTTCTCTTCTTTTTAATCATACTAATTATTGTGTCTTTAACAGCATTTCCATTATCATCTAAAATTGTTACTTTATTACCATCAAATTCAGGCATTTTTTCGGGTGTACATTCTATTGGACTAAATACAGATTTATTGACATCCTTGTTTAAACAGCCTAAGTTTAAGCCTAAAAAAAATATAGATAAAGTTATAATTTTATTTTTCATACCTGTAATGTCCAATGATTTTATAATCAAAAAGGCAGTCTGCTAAAATTTGCCCTCCACCAATATTATGTACAATTAAATTCCTTTTCTTGTCTTGTGACTTTATGTCTACCACAATTCCTATATGAGTTATTGCTCCACCTAGATTCCAACAAACCATGTCTCCAGGTAAATAATCTTCTGCTTTATCGGAGATTGGTTTTTCAGCACCTTTACGCTTAAAGTAAGTCATTAAATTAGGAACTCTACGATGGTCAATATTTTTATCTGTTGTTTTAAGTCCCCAAGTTTTCGGATAAGCACCGAAGTTAACTATCATGTCTTCGTGAATTTCTTTCTGTAAGTCAATTCCAATTTTTCTATAAGCACGAATTACAACATCTGTACAAACTCCTTTGTCACTTGGTATGTCTCCATTTGGATAATCAATTGAGAAGTAACTTGGATCATAAGTTACATTTTGTTTTGTCAATTCAAGTGCACTATCAGAAAGTTCATTTTGTTTAATTTCTGTTTGCGAAAAACAAAGATTAAGGGTAAAAAGGAATAATATTAAAAGTGCTTTTCTCATATGTGTGCTAATTAGTGCACTGCGCTAGGTTATATACGCAATAAATATATTTTTATTTGATTTTTCTTATGTTATCCTTTTGATAATTAAAATTCATCTCATAAAGCGAAAAAAAGGAATGCACCTATATCATATCCTTTTTTTCTTTAACTTTGCGGTATTTTATCATAAATAGTGAATTAAAAGGTTTTGAAAATTATAATTATAGGTACTGCATATCCATACAGAGGAGGAATAGCTTCATTTAATGAAAGACTAGCAGAGGAATTTATCGCTATGGGGCATGAAGTTGTTATTTATACTTTTACTTTGCAGTATCCTAACTTTTTATTTCCGGGAAAAACTCAGTTTTCTGATGACCCCAAACCAAAACATCTCAAAATAATACCTATACTCAATTCCGTGAACCCCTTAAATTGGATAAGTTCAGGATTGAAAATAAGAAAGGAAAAGCCGGATTTGATAATATCAAAGTTTTGGATTCCGTTTATGGGACCTTCTCTTGGGACTGTCATCCGGCTAGCAAAAAGTAAAAACACAAAAGCTATTTCGATTATCGATAATATTATTCCTCACGAAAAACGAATCGGAGATAAGCTGTTATCAGGTTATTTTGTAAGAGCAATAGATAAATTTATTGTGATGTCCCTTTCTGTCAAAGAGGATATGAAGCAGTTTACCAAAACAAAACCTGTTATCTATAAAGCACATCCTATTTACGATAATTATGGAGAGATAATGAGCACTAAAAAAGCACGGGAATATCTCAAATTGGATAAAGAGGGCAAGTATGTTATGTTTTTCGGATTCATAAGAGATTATAAGGGACTTGATTTACTTTTGGAAGCTATGTCAGACAAAAGAATTAAGGAATCCGGAATCAAATGTATAGTTGCCGGGGAATATTATGGTAATAAGGAGAAATACGATAGACAAATTGAAGATTTGGATATAAAAAACCAATTGATTTTGCGAACGGATTTTATTTCCAATGAAGAAGTGAAATATTATTTCTGTGCAGCTGATTTGATAGTACAACCATATAAAACAGCAACACAAAGTGGAATTTCGCAAATTGCTTACCATTTTGAAAAACCGATGATAGTAACCAATGTGGGTGGATTGCCTGAAATTGTGGAACATGGAAAAGCGGGATATGTGGTAGAACCCGAAGCTTCAGAAATAAGCGAATCAATTTTGGACTTCTTTGAAGGGAAAAGGATTAATGATTTTGAAGAAGCGGTAAAAAGGAAGAAAAAAGAATTTTCGTGGAGAAATTTCGTTCAAAAGATATTGGAATAAACAATAATCTATGATAATCAAATCAAAAGCCCCACTTAGATTGGGTTTGGCAGGAGGAGGTACAGATGTAAGTCCTTATTCAGATGAATTTGGAGGAGCTGTGCTGAATACCACAATCAGCCTGTTTGCAAGAGCTATAATAGAACCGATGGATGACGGTATGATTGTACTTGAATCTCATGATTTGGAAGAATATCAGGAAATGGAAAGTGCTTTGGAATTGGATATCAATGGAAAATTGCCATTGCTTAAGGGAGTGTACAATAGAATTGTGAAAGATTATATCAAAAAGCCTTTATCGTTTAAACTAACGACAATAGTAGATGTACCCAAGGGTTCCGGTTTAGGTACATCTTCAACATTGACTGTTGCTATTTTAGGAGCTTTTGTTGAATGGCTGAATTTACCTTTAGGTGAATATGACATCGCTAGATTAGCTTACGAAATCGAAAGAGAAGACTTAAAGCTATCAGGAGGAAAACAAGATCAGTATGCAGCTACTTTCGGTGGTTTTAATTTTATAGAATTTCATAGCAATGATCAAGTAATTGTAAACCCCTTGAGGGTAAAAAGCCGGTACAAATATCAATTGGAATGGAACTTGGTATTGTATTATACCGGTACAAGCAGGGATTCTGCTGATATCATAGACAGTCAAACTGAAGAATTTAAGCAAAAAAAGGGCAATGCCATTAAGGCTGCTCATTCGATAAAATCCATAGCTTATAAAATGAAAGAAGCTCTTCTAAAAGGAGAAATAAATCAAATAGGCGCATTGCTTGATCAAAGTTGGCAAGATAAAAAGAAAATGTCCACTGCAATAACTAATAACATCCTAGATAATGTATATAATTCTGCGATTGCAGCCGGTGCAAGCGGAGGTAAAATATCTGGAGCAGGAGGTGGTGGATTTATGATGTTCTATTGTCCCGGAAATACAAAACATAAAGTGATTGAAGCCTTGGAAAATTTTGGTGGGCGAGCATACAATTTTGTTTTTGAAGACGAAGGATTATATACTTTTACAGTAAAGTGATTTTTGGGTAGAACATTAGGTGTTTTTTAACTCAATCTTGAAAAATTAATTCTAAATTATTTATACTAGATATTAAAGTTAATTTGGTATAATTACGCTACTTTTGGGTAAAAAAACATATTACAATGAATCGAACAGTGCTTTTATTTTTATTATTTATCATAATGTTTGCATTTAGCTGTGAGCAAAACACTAATTCTATTGTAGTTTATACGACGGTGGATCAAGTGTTTTCAGAACCGGTCTTAAAAGAATTTGAAAAAGAAACGGGGATAAAAGTTAAGGCAGTTTATGATACGGAAGAGACCAAATCAACAGGTATTTTGAATAGGCTTATAGCTGAAAAAGACAATCCTCAATGTGATGTGTTTTGGAGTGGCGACCCGCTTAGAACAGCAGTCTTGAAAAATAAAAACATCCTGTATTCTTATACCTCAAAAGCAGCGGAAGGAATCGATATGGTATTTAAGGATAAAGATAATTATTGGACGGGTTTTTCTGCAAGAGCAAGAGTATTGATATACAACAAAGATTTACTTAAGGACGATGATGTGCCTCAATCCATCTTTGATTTGACAGATAAAAAATATAAAGCTAAAGTTGCTATTGCAAATCCTCTGTTTGGCACGACAACTTTTCATTTTGCAGCACTTTTTTCCGTGATTGGAGACGAAAGGGCAAAATTATTTTTGGATAGCCTGAAAGCTAATGATATTGTAATCGCTTCGAGCAATGGAGATGTAAAGAGACGCGTAGTGAAAGGGGAGGTATATTGTGGTCTTACCGATACCGATGATGCTAATGAAGCAATAAAAGAAAGTGCTAATATCGGCGTGGTTTTTTTAGATCAAAAGGGAATAGGTTCTCTTATAATGCCCAATACCGTAAGCTTAATTAAAAAAGCTAAAGTATCAGATAATGCTAAAAAATTATTTGACTATCTACTAAGTGAAGATACTGAAATTGCTTTGGCAAAGTCCTGTGCACAAATGCCGCTACATAAAGGTGTAAAATTGCCTAAAGGAGTACTTTCACTAGACAATATTAAACCAATGAATATAGATTATAATAAAACAGCCGGAAAGCTTGAAAATATTCAAGGATATTTGAAAGCTTGGGTTGAAGATAAGTAATAATATCACTGATAATAAATCCATATCGTCCTATTTGCTATACACGATAGTGCTTTTACCTGTATTATTTTTATTGGTTTTACCCGTATTGAACATTGTTGTATTGACCTTTTTCGATAGCAATTTGTCAGAGAGTATTGCCTCAATGAGTACGGATTTGTTTATGCTGTTGCTTAAAAGTTTGGCTATTTCCGGAATTGTTGCTTTTATTTCCACATTTATCGGCATAGTCCTCGGGTTTTCATTGTATAAATCCGATATAAAATACAGGAATGTATTTAGATTATTGATATTGATTCCTTTGTTTATATCTCCATATATATTGGCAGTAGCGTGGAAAGATATCTCTGTTTTGATCTTTGATATTGATACTTCATTATTTAAAAAAACATATTCTTTTATCGGTATGATATTGGTACACAGCACTATTTATTCTCCATTATCAATACTTATAATTGGTTCGGCATTGTCAAACATATCTAAACAAATGGAAGAATCCGCTCTTTTGATAGGAGGCTTTAAGGATATGTTTTTCAAAATATTATTGCCTTTGATTCGCCCTTCCATTATCACATCTTTTGTATTGATATTGATTTTTAGCATTTCGGAATTTTCTGTACCGGCATTTCTTGGTATTAGGGTATTTACTACAGAGATTTTCACACAATTTTCCGCTTTTTACAATCATAATCTGGCAATGTTGCAATCATTGTTATTGATATTTATCTGTGTTTTTCTACTTGTATCGGAAAGAAAGCGAATATCAAATTCTGTTTTTCTTTCTATCGGTACAAGAGGTAAGGAAGTAAAACTTTACAGTTCAAGGAAAATAGTCATTTTTAGTTATATAATACTGTCTTTTACAATTGTGTTTACGGTATTTGTACCGCTTTCAATTTTGGTTTATCAATCTTTTAGAACCGGTACGTCTAAGTTTATGGAGGCATTATCTTTACTGCTTCCCACTATTAGCGATTCTACTTTGTTGGCTATTTTGGGTTCGATTATTTCTGTATTTATTGGATTTGTAGCAGCATATTATTCTGAGGTTCTCAATAAAAAGCTAATGAATTTGATGCTTTTGATATTATTTGCTATCCCTTCGACCATTTTTGGAATCGCACTGATAAAATTTTATAATAACAGCATTTTGAATTTTATATATTCGAGTTTCGGAATATTGATTATTGGCTATGTGGGTAAGTATTCATTTATTTCTACAAAATTAATTGGGAACTCAATTAAACAAATACCAAAATCCTTGGAAGAGGCTGCCGTTATTCAAGGGATAGGTTTTTTTAAAAGAATACGAAAAATTATAGTTCCATTGGTTTTACCCTCTATATTTGCCTCATTTATTATCAATTTTTTGTTTTGCTTTGGTGATTTGGGAATAAGCATTATGGTTTATCCACCGGGGACAGAGATAATGCCGATAAAAGTTTTTACTATAATGGCAAATGCTCCTGAATCCCTGACAAGTTCAATGGCTTTGATAGTGTTTTTGGTTACAATTTTACTTATTTCATTATTGTTTTTTATATTTAAAAAAATTATTGCAAAGTATAATGTCAATTATTAAGCTTAAAAATATCAGTCATTGGTACTCTGATAATAGAGTGTTGGATAATCTAAACTTAGAAATAGAAAAGAATAAGATTACATACATACTCGGGAGCTCAGGTAGCGGTAAAACCACAATATTGCGGCTAATCGCAGGATTGGAAGTGCCTGACAAGGGAGAGATTTATATCCAAAACATCAAAGTATCTGAAACGAATAAAATAATAGTTACTCCCGATAAAAGGCAACTTGGATATATATTTCAAGATTTAGCTCTTTGGCCACATTTGACCGTTTATGAAAATATCTCTTTTAGTTTGAAAAATATGAATAAAAGTGAAATTGAGGGAGAAGTAAAGGGGATCTTATCTTTATTTGGATTGGATGATTATTTGCAAAAATTTCCTCATCAATTGTCGGGAGGACAACAGCAAATGGTCGCGATAGCCCGTGCTTTGGCACTAAAACCCAAAATACTTTTGATGGATGAGCCATTGGCTAGTTTGGATGTAAAATCCAAAAGAAAGATTTTGGATTATATTGTATCTATAAAGGAAAAATACGATTTGACGATAGTATATGTCACGCACGATCATCGAGAAGCATTTGCAATAGCTGATAATATAGTTGTAATTAATGAAGGCAAAATACAAGAGTCGGGGACAGCAGAGAAAATAAAAAATTCCACCAATGATTTTGTAAAATATTTTATAGAATGGTAAAGAGTCGATAAAAATAGCTATTTTAGCATAAATTATTTAAATATTATCCATAATGAAAACAATATTTATTATTTTATTGAGTGCTTCTGTGTTTTATAATTGCAAACCCACTAAATCATCGGAAAAATCGGTGATTGTGAAAAAGAACTTCACAACAAATAGCGATACAATTTTTAATTTTGAAAGTGAAGAATCCGGGAAATTACCGGTGAATTGGTCTCAATATTTTACAGGAAGAGGAAAGCTTACAGATTGGAAAGTTGTAGAAGATGCCGGAAATAAAGTTTTGGCTCAATTATCTCAAGACAAACCAAATTACCATTTCAACGATGTGGTTTTTGATGATTTAAGTGTGAAAAATATAGAATTGGGGGTAAAAATGAAAGCTATTGATGGTGATATGGATCAAGGCGGAGGGTTTATCTGGAGATTTACCGATAAAAACAATTATTATGTAGTAAGGGCAAACCCGCTTGAAGACAATGTCGTGCTATATAAAGTAAAAAATGGAAATCGTACGGATTTACCGGTATTGGGAAAGGGTAGAACCTACGGAGTTGATGTTAAACGTTTGGGAAAAGGATGGAACACCTTAAAATTAGTCGTAGTTGATGATTTGTTTACAGTATCACTCAATGGTCAACAAATATTTCAAGTAAGGGATAATACCTTTAGCAATAGAGGAAAAATTGGTTTATGGACAAAAGCCGATGCGGTAACATACTTTGATGATTTTAGTGTGAGGTATTAACGCAAATAAGCATTTTGTAGAAAGGGTAATTTATTTATGGACTTATTTTAATTTAATGAGAATGCACCTATTTCTTGAACTACTTCGTAGTGATGCATAAAATAATACTCGTATGAAAGTTCATAATCAACAGGAATAGCATTGATTGTTTTGATTACCATCTCTTCTGATTCAGCCTTGATTACAATCCACATTAGGGCATCATCAATACTCATGGCAATAGAAACCAATTTTCCACTATTGCGCAGGTGAGTAAGGATAATATTTTCTATCTCTTCAAAATTATTTTCCTTATAAACTATGGGATTAAAATAGTCCAATTCAACCATAAAATGCTGTTCCATATTCAAATATTTTTAACATTTAGCCTTGTATGTACACAAACTTCCAACCAAGCCGGACGATTATTTTGGCTAAAATGAGTACAAACAATATAAAAGAATCTTTAATGGTCTCGGGTAATATTAATCAAAAGTAAATTTTATTTGTTAATTTACTATGGTTATAGT
>JALVAD010000350.1 GCA_027011385.1 Saprospiraceae bacterium
TTTATATCCTATTTTATTGGTTATAAGCTTATATTTGCTTTGGTAAAATTTATTTTGGACACTATTGATTTGAAACTAAAAAACAACTCAGATGTATATGCAGGGGCATGGTTATATGACAGTAAAAATAAAGCTGTACATGCGGGGTATATTCCTAAAAAGATTATTAATAAAAATACAGGTAATATTGATGTAACATTAAAGTTTAACGCATTACCTGTAAAAACAAGCTATATAAAGCCAATACTAATGCAAAACGGTAAAGAGATTGCCACTGATAATTTTAAAGCAGAATTTTATTGGTCAAATTCCGTAACATCAATAGCAGTTGTACCTGATTTCACTAAAATTATCGATATCTCAAATGCTACTTTGGCTAAAGCTGACTTAGAAGTAACCGAAGTGAAGGTTTATGATACTCAAAATAACAACACATTTCCTTATGAGCAATATTGTCAAAACAGAAACAATATCGTCTTTGTGACCAATATTGGCAGCAAAGAATCTTCAACTTATATACTGTCTGTCGGGTATGAAAAAAAGAAGGGTAATAGATATGGATATGTTGAGGTTAAACGCTTTGATATGCCTTCGCTGAAATCGGGTGTCCAAACATACAGAAAAATACTACTACCCCCTGATGCTGATAATATTATAGCTAAGATAATTTATAATAATAATGGAGAGGATGCAAATAAAAATAATAATATGATTGAGAAAAGATGCTTTTCAAAATGAAAAGGTGCATTTCATTTTTTCGCGTTGTGGGTTGATTTTACTTTTTACTGTCCCGTTTACCTTGTTGAATTATACCAAATTAACTTTCATATGACGTATAAATATTATAGAATTAATTTTTCAAGATTGAGTTAAAAAACGCAGGCATAACTTGTCCCGCGATACGTCGGGAGTCTTAGCTACGTCGAGTATTTTTAACGAAAATATTGGAAAATTAAAATGGAATATATGCGTCATTTGTGAGTTAAATTGGTATTACTTGGTAGTGCTCAATCAGGGCAGAGCAGCAAGTTTATAGGAGAAAGTATCAAGTTCTCATTTTTATATTAAATTTATTTATTATGAAAAAAATTATATTATTTATTATGCTTATTGCATTAATTGGATTACTTTCCAAATGCTTTAAAGATACCGACCAAGTTCCCATTACTTCTACTACATTGAATGGAGTCAAGGTATCCTATTTTATGTACCAAATACAAAATCTTGAAGAGCATACAGACATTGATAAGCTAGCCGGTACAGATTATGATTTGCTGGTAGTAGAACCGGGCTTTAATATTAAAGATGATCCGTATGATGTGAATTACCTTATAGATAATCTTAAAATCAAACCTAACGGAGAAAAACGAATAATACTTGCTTATATTGATATAGGTCAAGCTGAAGATTGGCGAACATATTGGAAAAATGATTGGAAAGCCCCAACAAAAACCCAAACAGGTTATCCTGATTTTTTGATTACAATAGATCCGGATGGATGGTCCGGTAATTATCCTGTTGCATATTGGAGAAAAGATTGGCAAAATATTTGGCTTAAGGAAAATGGAATTATTGAACAAATTGCCAAATACGGTTTTGATGGAGTTTATCTTGATTGGGTAGAAGCTTATGATGATGATAAAATCAGAGAAATTGCATCAAAAGAAAATATCAATCCCGAAAGTGAAATGATTTCATTTATAGAAGCTATTAAGACTACCGGAAAAACCATCTTTTCTGATTTTTTAGTAGTGTCTCAAAATGCTCCTTATTTGATTGAAGCAAATCCTACCCTATATACTTCTGTTATTGATGCCATAAGCACTGAAGATACTTGGTTTTATGGAGAAGGTGATGCCGAATGGGATTCTCCAAAAGCAGGGGATCTCCACGGAGAAGAAAGACACGAAGATGATTATTCAACAGAAAATAGAATAAAACAAAACAAAAAATATTTACAATATGGTATTCCCGTTTTTACTGTAGATTATTGCATATCCAAAGATAATGCTAATGAAGTTTACAATGAATCTCGCAGAAATGGCTTTATCCCTTTGGTGACACGAGTTTCTTTATCGCAAATAACAGAAACTCCCCCTTTTTAAAATAAAAATCAAATACTAATATTATAACCAAGCATATAGGGATTGTCATCACGGGACTCCATCAGTTCCAGTGGTAATCTGTCAAATGTATAATCAATTTCAATATTGTAATGATAAGGGATGAAATATTCTATCAAGA
>JALVAD010000351.1 GCA_027011385.1 Saprospiraceae bacterium
AAAAAGACCATTTTTTATTTTATTCTTATATAAGTAAGCCCCCTGGTTCATATTGAAAGACAATACAGTTAAGCCCTTATTAGTATCCTCATCACCAAAGTGAATCGAAATCGTTTTTTCTATGCTATCATAACCGATTAATAAAATTATAATAGACCAAAACATCTTTTTCTTATCTATAAAAAACCAACATAATATAAAGATGATATTAAGAAATAACAAAAATGGAAAAACAAGTCCAAAAAAAGAAAAAACCCAAAATTTTGCCGGGTCAATATGAGGAGAAACATAGGCTAAAGCAGTCAATGCAATAACAACAAAATTGAGTAATAATAATATTCCTTTAATCAGTTTCATTTATTCTTACTTGCAAGAAATAGGAATTCCTTTTCAGATTCCGTTAAACTCTCGTATCCCTTTTCTTTAATTTTTTTTAGTATGTCATCAAGCTTTTTATCAAACTCCTTTTTACTTTTCTCAATCTTTTTATTATAAAATACTCCTTTGGATTTATATTTAACGCTCAAATTTTTATTTAGATTGCTTCTCTTGAAAGAAACCGCTTTTAAAAAATTATTGAATTTTAAGTCCAACCTCCATACTTTGCTAAAAGAATATATGTACAACCACCCAAACAAAACTCCACCCAATAGTGCATAAAATACGTTATTATAACTTGTATAGGCATAAACCAATTGGAGCAAAACATAGATAATCACAACAATTTTCAACTCTACATTTCCAAAAATAAGTAGCCTTATATTATAATTTGGCACTAAAACCGCTGAAGCAACTATCAAAGATAAAACAGCAGTATTGCATCCGGTAATAAATCCAAATCCGGCAATACCTATGATATTTAATACAAAAATATACAAGAGAGCTCCAAAAACACCACCCAATATATAGACAGGTAATACTTTATCATCGCCAACCATGTCTCCTAATATCGAACCAAACCAATACAGAATTAACATGTTCCAAATCAAATCCATAAGATTGTTTGAAACAAACAAATGTGTAAGAATCACCCAAGGATGAGTCAAATCCCAAATATAATTCTCTGATACCAGAAAATATTTAGTTACCGAATGTGCAAAACCGCTATTTCCAATCAAAGCATTCATCAAAAAAAGCAAAATAGAAAAACCTAAATTGACCATAATCAATTTTGTTACCATATTACCTGATAGGATAAAACTCTTCAAGTCTTGAAAAATGCTACTTTGCATTAAAAATCAAATTTATACCTAAATCTTGTTAAAATAAATCCGGTTATTGCTCCACCAATATGTGCAAAATGAGCTACTCCATCATTAAGACCAACACCCATAAATAATTCGGCAACTAGCAATAATGGAATCAGTATCCTCGCTTCTACGGGAATAGGTGGAAACAAAAGCATCAACTTCCTCCTGGGAAATTGCGTTCCAAAAGCAGCCATAACACCCATCACCGCACCCGAAGCACCAACAGCCGGCACATTTACCAATTGATTAATCTTGCCCAAAGTACCTATATAATTTTGCCCATTCCGAAGGACACTAGCCCCCTCATTTATTACCGTTTGGTACATTTCGGGAGTAACTGAATCAAGTAAATAATTTAAGTAAAGAAACTTAACCAAATAATGAAAGCCAATAGCACCTAATCCACTTACTAAATAAACAAATAGAAAATATTTATCACCCCAATAATATTCCATAATACTACCAAACATATACAGCATAAACATATTAAAAAACAGATGAGGAATCAAGTTACCATGCATAAACATATGAGTAACTATTTGAATAGGATGAAAATGTTGTGATGCTGGATAATATGCCATAAAATACTCCATCCACCCGGGAAACAAATATGTTACCACAAAAAATACTAAAATATTTATTATAATTAAATTTTTAACTACAGGCGTTACTTGATTCATACTTTTATATTTTTTCCCTAAGATTGGTTAAAACGTTTAATAATATCATCCATTTCAATCTTAATAAAACATTTTTTTCCACTTGGCGTATTATACGGATTTTCACAATTGAACAAATTTTCCACTAAATAAATCATCTCTTCAATAGTCAGAGATTCATCTCTCTTTCTTGCGTTTAATTTTGCCAGCTTTTTTGCAAAGTCTTCCTTAAATAAAGATTCTATTTCCAACGACTCATTACTATTCTCGATGATATCACGCAAAGCTAAATAAACAGATTTTTTGTTAATTATATTGCTTGGAATAGCTTTAATACAGATATTTTTTGATTCATCTATCTCCAAAATAAAACCAAATTTAGATAGTTCATCTAACACAGAATCTAAAAATTTCACTTTGTTTTTATCAATATCCAAAACTTGTGGAAAAAGGAGTTGCTCCATACCCACATTTTTACCAAAATTGTAATTTCTCATATATTCTTCATATAAAATTCGCTCATGTGCATTTTTTTGATCTATCAAAAGAAACCCTGATTTCACCTCCTTTAATATATATGAATTATGTAACTGGAAAACATTTCCTTCAGAAATAGTATTTTGATTATCCATAAGCAATCCTTCTGAAGAATTCAATCTACTTGGCAATTCCTGAAAACTTGTACTTCTTTCAACTTCATCGTCATTTTTTCCAACTATCTCAAAGGCCTTCTCCCAGTCTTCTCTATTTCTATCTGGGGTAATTCTAGGATTTTTATATGATGTAGATGATTCTATATCTTCTTTAATTCTATTAGGACTTCCTACAAAATTATCGAAATCATTATCGTTAAAATCAAGGGTAGGCTTATAGGTAAATTGCCCAATAACATGCTTAATCGCTACCTTCAAATAACTATAAATTAGCCTCTCATCTTCAAATTTAATCTCCTGCTTAGTAGGATGAATATTAATATCAATTTTATCAGGATCAATTTCTAAAAATAAAAAGTAAACAGGAAAAACACCCTTCTCGATATATTCCTCATATGTACTAAAAATAGCGTGGTTAAGGTAGCTACTTTTAATAAATCTATTATTAACAAATAAGAATTGGTTGGTTCTGGATTTCCTGCACGCTTCGAGTTTACCAATAAATCCTGAGACTTTCAGAATCTCCATTTCCTCAGAAATACGTAAGATCTTAGATTCAAAACCTCTACCAAATAATCCTGTAATTCGAGCCTTCAGATTTGATTTGGGCATTCTGTATAGTTCTTTACCATTATGATAAAAACTAAAAGCGATATCAGTATGTGCCAAAGCTAAGCGTATAAATTCATCATTTATATGTTTTAGTTCAACACTATCAGATTTTAAAAATTTTCTCCTTGCAGGAACATTAAAAAACAAATTTTTAACTGAAATTTTAGTTCCTACTTCACTTTGAATAGCGGTTTGGCTTTTGAATTTTGAACCTATCAAAACAATCCTTGTGCCAATGTCCTTATCTTCTTGTCTTGTAACCAATTCAACGTGCGCTATAGCCGCAATCGAAGCAAGTGCTTCCCCTCTAAAACCTTTAGTCTTTATTTTAAATATATCATTGGCTGACTTAATTTTTGAAGTAGCGTGTCTTTCGAAACACATCCTTGCATCTGTATCAGACATTCCAATACCATTATCTGCCACTTGAATTAATACTTTACCCGCATCTTTTATCGCTAAAACTATTTCACTTGATCCTGCATCAATAGAATTTTCCATCAACTCCTTTACGACTGAAGCAGGTCGCTGAATAACCTCACCGGCAGCAATTTGATTTGCAATAGAATCAGGCAACAATTGTATTATATCACTCATTCACTATTTTATTAAAGATTCGATATTTACAAAATATTTTGTCAACAGATAATAAGTCATAGCAATAATAAGAATCAATATAATTACCAATCTTAAATTTGAACTTTTATCCCTTCCTATTTTGTGCTTAGACATACCGAATCCTGCACGATTATCTCGGAAGTTGCGCCTTATGTTTGATTTGATATTTGCATACTTCTCATCTTCTCTCTTATGCACATTTGCAAGCTTATCTTCTATATACTCTTTTTCCGGATTATAAAACCTTGGTATCGGATCAAATTTTCTATGCTCCGGCTTTTTGAAGATACTAAATCTCGATATTAAACCCATATTTTACTATTTTATACCAAAATTAAATAAAATTTATCAATATGTCAAACTATAGTATATAAATAGTGTCTTCAAGAAAACACATATTTTATCTTTTTTATAAGTGATTAATATAAAAGTATCAAATCATTTTAAAAAAGTCATCCTAACAACATCTATGTAGTCGGGAAAAAAATTGCTTGTATTGACACTAAATAAAAAAAGGGCTTCCAAAAAGGAAGCCCTCATATCTTAGCAATTAATTCAACGCTTACTTAATAATAACCATTTTCTTAGTTGCTGTATAATCTCCAGATTCAAGTTTGTAGTACAATACTCCACTTACTCTAAGATCTTTCTTAGACAATGTTACTGTATTGTATCCTGCTTGTCCTGCTTCATTGATTACCATTACGTTTTTACCTGTTACATCATATACACTCAATGTATAGTTTGATGCTTTTGGTAAGTCAAATCCGATTACAGTATTGTCTGTAAATGGGTTTGGCTCGTTTTGGTA
Source organism: Saprospiraceae bacterium (assembly GCA_027011385.1). Classification (GTDB taxonomy): domain Bacteria; phylum Bacteroidota; class Bacteroidia; order Chitinophagales; family Saprospiraceae; genus JADJGA01. The sequence continues at coordinate 4,604 of JALVAD010000351.1, forward strand.
CAATGCATAACTTGTATCTGCATTTCTGTATCCTATCTTGATTGATTTAACCTCAAGTTCAGATCCTGTATAAGCTTCTGCTCTGATTACATTATCTGTTACTCTCATTGATTCACTCAATCTTGTATTTGCATTTGCTCTCATTGTCAATGTAAATAATACATCTCCATCTGTTAAGCTTACTCCCTGTGCATTATTCCAACTCATTACTAAGTTGTTGTTCACTACGTTTATATTTGATGCGTCTACTGTCAATCCTCCTGATACTATATTCTCAACTGTTAAGTTGTTCAAGTTCATTGTGAATTGTGCTCCGTATACATTGCTGAAGTCTTTTGCGTAGAATGGTACTTCTACTAATTCTCCTGCTGTTACGCTTGCGTCATCTAACATAATATTTACTTGTGATGCACTTCTCTCATCTAATGTGTTTGCTGATCCATTAATATCAGCTATCTTAACTGCTGTGAAGTCAATACCTGTCACATCATCAGTTACTGATACCTCTATTGTTCTAGTATAATCAGGTGCGATTGCTAACCATGAACTATTTGCAAATCTCGCTTCTGATCCTAAAATCACTTTTCTGATTTGTAAGATATCATTTGCTGATATACTTCCATCATTGTTAGCATCTGCTGCTATCAAACTATATGGATTTGTTATCGCTTTGATTCCTAACAAGTGCTTTTGGATTAATACAATATCCAAAGTTGTTACACCATTCAAGAAGTTTGCATTCTTCTCTCCTGATATTGTATATGTTCCTGCTGACAAGTTTGTTGAATACGCACCTTCGCTTGTATTCATTGTAGTTGTCTCAGTTCCTAAAGCTGCTGTCATTACCATATCGCTGATTCCTTCTGTTGAATTAACCATTGTTACCATTCCTGATACTAATGGGTTTGTAGGATTAACACATCCTTTCAAGCTTAATACCACATTCGCATAATCAAAGTTGTTGTCATCACACTTATCTGTAGCATCATCAAATTTATCCCATACATAGACTTTGATTGTCTCTGTTGCTGTTGTGTTTGCATCATAGCTTTCACATAAGAATACTTTTTGTGATGTTCTCAATCCTGGTAACCATGCATGTGCTGTTCCTGCAAAGTATGCATTCTCTGTACTTATTGCTCCACTATTTGGATCAAAGAAGTATCTTCCGTATTTAGCATATTGCTTAGCCCATTTCAATGGATTCTCCCATAAGTGTGGTATATGATCTGTAAATGTAAAGTACAATCCGTCTTTTGGTGTACAATTGTCTACTGATGATAAACATCCATTGTCACATCCACCTTTGTCAAATGTTCTTGCTTTCAACTCTACCATTCCATTTGTCATAACTGCTGTAGCTATATCAACCATGATTGGTGTCGGTGCTTTCTTGTCTGCTACTTCGAAGTATTGGTTTACACTATTTGCGTTACCACATCCGTCTCCTACTGTCCATGTCACTCTATAGTGTCCTTCTGGTAGTGGATCTAGTATCAACAATTTTCCTACTTGTGTCCTATCCAAATCATCTTTACTTCTCTTTCCTTTCGTTCCTTGTGCTGGCTTTGGTGTATAGTTATATGAGTACTGTACTGTCTCCCATGTATCCATATTTGTTACTATATACTTCCAGTTGAACTTTTGCTCTACATTACATGAGTCTGTAGCACTCGCTTCCATTCTTACGTCATATGCATAACAATCTGTTGTTGCAACACATTGATCTTCTACTGTAATCGTTGGTGGTATGAAATCTGTTACCATTAGTATTTGTGTATATCTGTAATATCCATCTCTTACTAATTGTGCACAATTCAATTTAGTTCCGCTTATCGCGTCTACATTGTCTTCTGCTCCCGTATTTGCCTCATATACACACCAGTCTATTACTGCCCACTCTCTTACTATCTTATAGCATGCTCCATCTACAAAGGTAAATGTATCTTCATTGATTACTTCTGCTGTAACTACATTACATGGATTCTCATCCCATGTAGGCTCTTTGCCATCTTTCAATTCTTTTGCACAATCTGCTTTCACATCTCTTGGGAATTTAATCGTACATGGATCAAATTCTTCTGTAGCCTCAACTGTTATCTTTTGCTTACATTGTGTTGGCATATCACATCCGTATGCTGTCCATGTTCTTGTAATCTTCGCTCCACATACTCCCATATCTCTTCTATCTGAATAGTATATTGTATCCAATCCACATACACTTATCGCTTGTGGCATCAATCTTGTATTTTCAAATGGATCCAAACTCTCTTCACAGGTTACTGTCAAATCAGGGCATGTCAATGCTGGTGGTATCTTACATTCTACTGTTACAAAACTCCAACAATCATTATAGTGTCCGTACAAGTCTTTTCCTGGATTGTATCTCTTTGGATCTACTGGCCCTGCTCCTGGCTCAACATCAAATACTCTCAATGTTACCATGATGCCTCCATCTACTTCTCTATCTGGACAACAGAAATATACATCATCATCATACCATACTTCATTGTTCTTCCAGTTTCCATTCGCATCTTTGTATCTTGGTGTACTCAATTTGTCGTCTCCATTCAAGTCTTCACATCCTCCATCATATTCTCCTTCTGAATCTGTTCTCAATACTTTAAAATGTACTGGGTTACAGTTATCAAATGAGCCTGAATTGAAATCTATTGCATTTACTTTTGCATTACCCATTGCTGTCAAGGATACTTGCTTGAATTGCTCACATGCTGCTATTGGTGGATTTCCATCAAATACTACCATGTCTGCACATAATTGTGATGTGTTTCCACAGTTATCTATTGCGTGGTAACAAATCTCATATGTTCCTTCCGGTACATTTAATACTGTCCATGTCTCCCATGCATCTACAAATCCATTTCCATTATCGTCTCCTGTCAATGTTCCTGCATTTGTCGTTACATACCATCTTGGATATGCATCACAGTTATCTGCTAAGTGCATTATCGCTGGTACTTCTATGTTTGCATTACATACATATGCTTTTGTCTTGAATCTCAAATCTTCTGGTGCCATAAATGTTGGCGCTGTAGTATCTGTTATTCTTATTACCTGTATATTTTGGTATACACCTCCTGTACAATCGTCTACTACTGTCCATTCTCTCAATATCTTTGTTCCACATACCAATGGATATGTTTGATCTTTGTAGAATACTTCTATTGTTCCGCATGCATCATTGAATCCCGCTGGAGCTCCTGTATATCCTGGATCAGGATTTCCGTTCGCGTCTATTGGGTATCCTGAGTTACATTCCAACATTGGGTTGTGTCCTGGTACATTATCCCAGTTCACTGGCCATTCCATGTTTGATAAGTCTATTCCTTTGAAGAAATAATCTGA
>JALVAD010000352.1 GCA_027011385.1 Saprospiraceae bacterium
TCCGGTAAATTGAAAGACAACTTTTTTTCATCAAAATTAGCTTTTTTAATGTTCTATAAAATAATAATACAAGGTAAGTTTAATTTTTTAAATCGCAATAGCTATGATAAACTGGTAAAAGTTATTCAGAATAAAAACCTTGTCTATTATAAGAATGATATTGTTTTCAAAGAACTGGAATTTTTAAATGATGAAAGATTTATGGTAGATATACCGAGATATGTCGGTAATCATACGGATAAAGCCTGGAAAAACACTACCAATCTTTTTGAGAATTGTGCTCAGTTTGCCGTTTCTGGAAGAGTTTTGATGTGGAAAGTTGAAGAAGGAAAAGTATTAGACTTTAGAGAAATAGAACCTAGTGGAGACAGATCGGCAGTTATGAGTTTTAAGAGAGGAAAGGAATTTTTAGCCAAAGAAGGAAAAGAGAAAGAGGCTCATGATGAATTGAGCAAATCAATAGAGAAATGTGAAAGAAACGCTATTGCTTATGAACGAAGAGCAGTTGTAAATCTAATGCTTAAGAATTTTATTGAAGCTAAGGAAGATTTTGAGAAATGTCTTAATTTGGATAATACTGTTTCGGAAGCTCATCTCGGTTTGGCTAAAATTTTAATGAGAGAAGACGATTTGGAATCTGCCCTTGAGCATTTGGTTTTGGCTTTGAAAACTTCAGTTGCTCTCCAAGCTCTCCATTGGCAAAGTAGAAGAGCTAAAGCAGACGTTCATATCATACAAGAGGAATGGGATAAAGCAGAATTTGAATTAAAGCTTTTGATTAATCGCAAATTTGATAAAGACAATTCAAACTTTTACTGGAGAAAAGAAGACCTTTTCAAATATGGAATCGTGAAATATAACCAATACGATTTTGCCGGTGCTCTTGATTTATTTGAGCAATCAATGTCTATGCCGGAAGGAAAATCTAAAACTCTAAACAAAGACAAATATTTTTACTTGGGTATGGCAAAGAAAAACTCGGGTAAAAGCGGCTATATTCACGATTTGAAACTATCGGCAGAACTCGGTAATGAAGATGCCGAATATATGCTTGAAGACTTCCTTTAAAATTATACATTTCATCAAATGGCTGAGAAGAAAAAAGCATTTCTTTATTTGCATATAGCAGTTTTTCTTTTTGGATTTACTGCAATACTCGGGGATTTGATTAATGTTAACTTCATATCTATAGTATGGTGGAGAGGAATATTAACTACATTGTCTTTAGCAATAATTATTAATCTCAAGACTTTTTTCAAAATATTATCTCCAAAAATAATTTTACAACAAATGCTAATCGGAGCATTTTTGGCAATACATTGGCTATTTTTCTATGGCTCCATTAAAGTCTCCAATCCTACAATGGCGTTAATTGCATTATCGAGCTCTTCATTGATTACTGCAATACTCGAACCTGTTATTGTTAAAGGATATCGATGGAGAAGAGTCGATATTATACTTGGAATATTAATTATTCCAGGGTTTTTATTGATATTTTACAATTCTGATTCAATCCAGCAAAAAGGGCTTTGGCTTGGTTTGATAGGTACTATTTTGGGCGTTATCTTTTCTATTCTAAATAAAAAATGGTTGATAGTCGGACAAGAATTCAAACTGACATTTATACAGATGTTTACGGTATTTATCGTTATTAGTATTATTTTCGTTCTGTTTTCGGGAGTATCAAATCTTTTCCAATTTGAAATTATAAAAGGATATGATTGGGCATATATGTCAATGTTTGTTTTGCTCTGTACGGTTTTATCTTATTATTTATATCTGAAATCGATGAAGCACATCAATGCTTTTGACGTAAGTGTCGCTTTTAATATGGAGCCTATCTACGGTATAATTATGGCAGCATTGCTACTACAAGATTATAAAAATATTTCCGTTCTAGTATATATCGGTATGGTTTACATCACAGCACTTGTGTTCTTGGACATTTATTTGAAATTTAAAAAACATTGATAAATATGAATTTTGTAAATATTAAACTTGAGGAGTACAGCATTGAGAATTCAATGGATATCCCACAATATCTAATGGATTTAGAAAGGGAAACCAATCTTACAAAATTGATGCCACAGATGCTCTCTGGAAGATTGCAAGGGAGGCTATTGAGTATTTTAAGTAAAATCATAAATCCACAAAATATATTGGAAATAGGTACTTTTACCGGTTATTCAGCTCTGTGCCTCGCTGAAGGATTGAGAGAAAATGGAAAACTTATCACTTTAGAGTTTGATGCGGAACTCAAGACTATTATAGATAAATATATCGGTAAATCTCCATACAAAAATAAAATACAACTGATAATCGGAGATGCGCTAAAAATAGTTCCGGAATTGGCTGAAACTTTCGATTTGGTTTTTCTGGATGCTCATAAACCCGATTATTTGAATTATTACAAAACATTAATCCCCAAAATGAAATCAAGCGGTATAATTGTTGCCGATAATGTGCTTTGGAGTGGGAAGGTGATAAATGAGTTAAATGATAAAACCGCTAAAGCAATAGATGATTTCAATAAATTTGTGAAAAACGATAAACAGACTGAAAATATCATTTTACCAATAAGAGATGGACTTTCTTTAATAAGGAAAATATAAAATAATGACTAAATTTTCCTTTCATATCATATCAATTTTATTATTGTCATTTGTGTTTGTCTTCAATGTAAATGCCCAAAGTGGTATCGATAAAAAATCCAAAAAGCTTTTTAAAAAAGGTATTGATAAGTTCAGAGATCATAATTATCTCAAATCAATAGACTATTTTGACAAGGTAATTAAACGTCGACCTAAATTTATCAAGCCATACTTGTATAAAGCAAGTGCATATTTTGAACTAAAACAATACAAAAAAAGCGAAGAGGAATATAAAAAAGTATTGAAAATTGATTCTAGCTACAACAGTGATATCAATTACTCTTTGGCTCTGGTGCTGGAAAAACAAAAAGAATATGAAGACGCCTTGAAGTACTACAGAGTATTTATAAAGGAATCCCGAAAGAACGCCAAACTAGAATCCAAAGCAAAGCTCAAAATCAGGAATCTTCCTTTTATAATTTCCGCTCTTAAAAATCCGGTAGAATTTGAACCGATAGCATTGGACAGTACTATAAATTCCGGATTTAGCGAATATTTGCCGACACTAACCGGAGATAATAGTGAGATGATATTCACAAGACGTATAAATAGGCAAGAAGACCTTTATTCGAGTAAGTTTGTTGATGGTAAATGGCAAAAAGCTACTCCTATCACCGAACTAAATACTTTGGCGAATGAAAGTGTTCAGACTATTTCGTCAGATGGGAAAATATTGATTTTTACTATTTGTGAAAGAGGTCGAACCATAGGTAGTTGTGATTTATTTATTTCAAAGAAAGAGAAAAATCATTGGTCAACACCCCATAATTTAGGTGCGAGAATCAATTCTCCATATTGGGATTCACAACCCTCAATTTCTTCCGACAATAAAACTCTGTATTTCTCAAGTAATAGACCCGGAGGTATAGGAGGAAAAGATATTTGGGTTTCTCATTTTATAAATCAAAAGTGGTCTAAACCCATTTGCTTGGATACTACTATCAACACTAAATCTGATGAACAAACTCCTTTTATTCACGCCGATAATGCAACATTGTATTTTTCATCAAACGGACATCCCGGAATGGGAGGTAGTGACTTGTTTTTTTCAAAATTGATCAATGGAAAATGGAGTAAAGCCGTAAACCTAGGCTATCCGATAAATACAGAATATGATGAGGGAGCTCTTTTTGTGTCTCTTGATGGTAAATCCGGTTATTTTAGCGCTGACCGCAATAGTAAAAACAATAAAAATTTAGACATTTACTATTTTGAATTGCCTGTATTTATTAAGCCTAAATCGGTGACTTATGTCAAAGGTTTTGTCTATGATAAAGCAAGTAAAATTCCGTTAAAAGCAAGTATCCAATTATCCGATAATAACACAGGAAAATTCATTCAGTCAATAGAAGCAGATTCTTTTTTCATAGCTTTACCGGCAGGCGTTGATTATAATTTTACAGTTCAAAAAGACGGTTATGTTTTTTATTCGGATAGATTTGTTTTGGACACTTCCAATTCGGTCAACAATCCAATTGTATTGAATATAGCCTTAGAAAAAATCCCGGATAATACCGCTAAAACCGAATCAAATCCAATTGTTTTAAATAATCTATTTTTTAAAACAAATTCTTCAGAATTGGATTTATCAAAATCCGGCATTGAACTTAATAAATTGCTCCTCCTATTAAGAAACAACAAAGAATTACATATCCAAATTAACGGTCATACTGACAATAGCGGATCTACCAACTACAACAGGAAACTCTCAATTCAAAGGGCAAAATCAGTCTATGACTACTTGATATCACAAGGTATAGGTTCGTCCAGATTGAAATACCAAGGGTATGGCGAAACAAAACCGATAGTTCCCAACAATACACCCGAAAACAGAAGCAAAAACAGAAGAGTGGAATTTGTTATAAAGAGCCTATCTAAAAAGCCACAAAATGCTACTTTTTGAAGGGAGTATCCAATAAAGTGTGTAAACTTTCTTTCCCAACTGATGATGCCGTAAAAAAATCCGTTTTCTTAGCTCTTAACGAAGTAACTAAAAAATGGACTATGCCTATTAGAAATTGGGGAGTTATTTTAAGTCAATTCTTGACTATTTTTAATGATAGATTTAATGTTTTTTAGATTTATTTCTATTTTATGTTTACACACTTTTTAGGATAGTGTCTTTTTGAATAAGCTCCTTTTATAATATATTCAGACTATGCTATGCGTCAGCATCATCTTTGACAATATCTTCTCCTTTTTCAATTACTTCTCCTGCAACATCTTTTACAGCCTCTACTCCTTCTTTTGATTTTTCAACAATAGCATCTTTTACATCTCCTGCTTTCTCCACGACATCATCAACTACTTCCTTCCCTTTGTCAGCGACATCTTTTGCCGTATCAACAACTTTGCCTACTCCTTCTTTTCCTTTCTCAACTATCTCTTCTTTTAATTCGGCACCTTTATCTACTACATCGCTTACCACTTCTTTTCCTTTCTCCATCACATCTTTTGCTATTTCTGTAGCATCTTCATAAGCATCCTTTGCTTTATCTAATACAGTTCCTCCAATATCTTCTGCTTTTTCAACCAAATTCTTGGTTACATCCATTCCTTTATCAACAACGTCTCCGGCAATTTCAGTAGCATCTTCAAGTACCTCTTTAGACTTTTCTATTGCATCAGCTCCCAAGTCCTTAGCTTTTTCCAATACGTCTTCTGTCAAATCTTTCCCTTTTTCAATAACATCACCTGCAACATCGGCAACGTCATCAAATGCGTCTTTTGCTTTATCAACAATAGTATCTCCCATATCTGCAACTTGATCAGTAGCTGATTTAGCAGCTGATTTAGCACCAAAAAATAATTTCTTTAACCATCCCATAATTTTAATTTTTCGTTTTAATTAATAAGTATTGTCTCTAGTGCATTATGCAAAAAATAACTATACAAATATACATTTATTGCTTGCGTAGTACACTAGAATAAACAATTATTTTATAAATTAGTTCATTTCCAGTGTTTTGATATATTATATAAATACATTTAGTATAAATCGATATCCCTTACTTGAAAAATTCAATAATTTGCTTCATTAAATATGTTCTTTCTTTTTGCTCGAGTATTGTTTCAAATGGAAATCCTAAAGCTACGATTTTATATTTATCTCTGAATAAAACCCCTGCACTTATCCCAGTATCTCTATAACGAAAAGCTGTTAGGGCGTTAGTTCCAACCGGTTCAATACCATCCGGTATTTCAACCATATAAATATGATTATTGATAGTTGTATTAAATTTCCAATTGCCATTAAAGTATTTTTTAATATAATCAGTACTATACACTTCTCCTGATTTTGAAGCGTGGTTTGTTCTCCATTTATAGTGCAAGATGTCATTTGCAAATGATTCGGCTTTTTTATTTCCAATCAACTCTGTACCGATATAAGCACCTGAAATAAATATGTTCGCTCCTTTTTCTGTTATATCTCGAATTTTGCTCATCATTTCATTAGTGAAAATGGCAAAATCCTTTTTCCTCTCGGTTTCTATTGTTTTTTCTTCACCAAAAATCAGGTCAACAAAACTATATTTCTGAATATTAAAACTTCTAGAAGTAAAAGATTCATCGCTTGTGCTTAAAAAAGAATAACCGGCTTTCATTATAGCTTTTCCGTGAATATACGGGAAGTCAAAACTATTTCCTGCTATCTCTTTTCCTTCCCAATCAGAGTAACTGGCTCCCCAGCCTGGACTATCATCATCAGACCATGCTATATTTCGGTCAAATTCATATGGTTCTCCGGTTACACCGATTTCGTGTTTATATGGAACACCCATATCTTTCCAGTATGCGATACCGGTCATATTTTTATCATCTATTATACTCGGAGCACTTATTCTATCAAATGCATTTACAACCAATGCGAATTTAGACTTCTTCTTTATTCCTACCGATAAGATCTCGCTAGGGAAACTTTCACCCCCTTGATTAATTGCTGCAATTTTAAAGCTGTATATCTTGTCATAATCATCGAGCTCTACATCAAAAAAAGTATTTTTTACCAAAACACCTTGGTTAAAGCCCTCATTTTCTTTTCTCATATATACTTTATAAGCAATAGGGTTTGCGGTTTTTTCCAAAGGATCGATGACAGGAAACCAAGATAATCTTATTTTTTTATCTTCTAATAACTCCATTGAAAAATGATCCACAGACAAAGGTTGTACAATATATTCAAAATGATTTTGGTATGCTAAAAATTTCAATATTCCCTTATAAATAGCTCGGCTTACATTGAACTTGAATCTGTGATCCAATCCCAAATGCATATCTGCAAGATTTTGGTGAGACATCAATTCCAAAAGCATCATCGGAGTATTTGCTCTCCATGCTTCTGAATAAGGTTTGTCCCAAATTCCTCTTCTAGTCCATTTGCTGCAACTCAAAGATCTGATATCATCGACTATTTGTGTTTGAACAATATCCACCAAATCTCTATTCACCATTTTTGATTGCTTCAAAGGAAAAACTGTATCTGGAACTTCAGAATTGTATATTGCTAATGTCCCAATTATAGAATCGCCGGGTGCTACCCCTGCGTCTGTATGAAAAGCCAAAGCCATATCAATTGGTATGCCAAGTCCTTCTATTTCATTATGGTCTGTTGGTCCATTCGGTTTTCCAATAAGGTAATTCACCCATTCTCCTCTTGATTTATAATCGTCATTATAGTCATTTTTGCCTTTTGAAAGACTGTAAACTATGGAATCAGGTATACCGCAATACTGCAAATAATACCTAGCTGCTTCCAGATATCTGGGCAAACCGCTAGTCTTCCAACTATAGTCTTCCGGATTTATTCCCTTTTGTTTTTTATCGTTTTGAAAATCTTTTTTAGCTCCTTTCAAGGACCAAGCTTTGGGGACAATTTCATTTGAAGGTCTTCTGGCAACATTACCATAACCACCTCCGATTTTTACAGCATCTATTGTAAATTGTTCATTTGAACTAAGGACAATTGAAGCCGTATTTTTATCTAAACCTTTTTTGAAATAAAACTTGCCAAGATAAATCCAAGTTCCAAAACCTTGAGTCTGATTAATGATAAATTCTGCTGTTCCGCCTGCATAATTAATTTTATAATTAACACTATCTGCTGCGCTTTTGCCATAGCTTATATATACAGCATATTCTCCATTTTGAGGAATTTCAGGTAGATACTTTACTTCAACGGGATTATTTTTTTTTGGTATTAGACTCAAGTAAGTCCCCATTTCAAAAGGGTTTTCAGAATTAAAAAGTGTGTCTTTCCATTTGAAACCTGAAGACACTGTATCTATATAAGCATTGGAAATAGTGATATTGGAATTGCCGAAACTACGATCATTGTCAACAATTACCTCATTGGGATTGATATCCCTTTCTCTCGGGATAAATACATTGGCACCGGCATTTTCCAACATAGGTTCAAGATAATCCAAAACAAAAGTCATAGGGAAAATATCCTCAACCGTGGAGTGCAATCTAGCTCTTTGCCATTCCCATCTATCTAGTTTTGCTTCATAGTACTTTCCGTGACTATGCCAAACAGCCAAATTTCTGTTCAATAATCCTTTTTCGGGTTTTAATAAATATTTTTTAGAAATGATGGGTTTGGAATTAATGCAAAACCCTGTAAATCTATTTGAGTCAATTTCAATATTTTTTCTATATAAATTAGGAATAAAATCTTTGATATTTTTTCCGTTTGAAAAGATTTCTACATTGTATTTTCTTAGCCAAAAACCAAATCGTTTTTTTAAGGATTTCTTTGCTTCATTTACTATTTTTTCTCTTACTGGTACATAAGACAGGACGTCATTAAAGAAGAGTTGAATTTCCTTTTTGTCTGTCAATACAGATACCGAATCGATGCTGATTTGACCCAGATTACTCCATTTGAGAAAATAGTTATCCCATTTTTTCAGTTTTTTTTCAATTTTACGAACAAGCCTTTTGGTTTTTCTGTCTTGCGAAAAACTTTTGTTTGGGAAAAGAAAAAAAAGAATTAAAATTGACAAAAGTAAGTAATATTTATTTTTCATATTTGATATTTACTCTACAATTAAAATTTCTCCAATCTGATTTTTATCAATTTTCTTTACTGTTTCTTCATACTGTGAAATCATATCAACAAGATAATTCATTTCATAAGGTAATAAATAATCATCGAACTTACCCGATAGGCCCGATAGGTATTCTTTGTAAAACTCATATGGCTTTTTAGGATTACTTAAATATTTATCCGGTTTGACAGAATTCCAAGAGTAAATCATTCCGGCCAAAAGGTTGAATAAAATATTTATTTTTTTCTTACCGGAAGTTAAAAATAGCATGGTGTTTATATGTTCATGGATATCTTTTTCCTCATCATCTTTAAAACAACTTATGAATTGGGGCTCAGCTAAAAAATCAATTCCATCCATAAATAATATACTTTCTACTGCTTCTTTACTAATCTCACGTACTTCTTCCTCCGAGTCAAAAAATGCCTCTTTATCTTCATCATTCATAGTTTCATCTAAATATATCATAATATTATTAATCAGTAATTCGTTGTCCTGATCCCATTGTTTTTTGAGTTTCGCATAATCTCCTCCTACATACTCGTATATAGGAATCGTATAATATACATATAATAAATAATTGTTTTTCCAGCCTTCAGGCAAACTATCTATTAAAATATTGATTTCTTCTTCGTTAAAACCATCGTCAAACATATCTGCTTCAGTTATGAAATCATAATTACCGGGACCAATTTTTTTGTCCATTGCTGCTAAAATTCTTGCTGAATTATCGTGCATGCCTTGTATATACAAAGGATGTCCGTCTTTTCCAAATTCAATATCCACATATTCAATATCATCGATATCATCTAATATATAAGATGTCAAATTAAAACTATTATGTGGTTCAATTCCGCAATCTTCAGCGTATTCTACAGCACCGTAGATAAGATTAAATGTATAATTAGAATCAAATTCTATTAATTTATCACCACTTTCATTAACTCTATCAATGATACTATTTAGTTCTTGCTCATCAGTTATATTAAAAATGCTATCTTTCACTCCACATGCAAACACATCAACCATATAAATACCAACAACTAAATCTCCGTTTGGCTTTTCTCTTACTATAAAAACCTGTCCCAATCCCGATTCAAAGATATTTTCACTAATCAGGGTCTTTTTTACCGGTAATTTCCTTGCAGCTTGTTTGATATACTTTTCGGGTGAAAACCTAGGAGTCATTTTGACTACCTTAGTCTTTTTCTTTCTTTTTTTATTCCTTGCCATAAATAGAGTTTTAATAATATAATAGCAAAAATACTAAAAAAGAGGTTACTTATTGCAACCCCCTTTATTTATGTATTAGATTTCAATCTGAAAATTTTACAATTACTCAAGTATCTACTGTTTTATGCTTAAATATAGGCGCACTTGAACAACTTTTTCAGAACCATTTTCAGAACCCATCCCAGACCCTTCCCTTGCCAAGGGAAGGGAGTTGTGTTAGCACATAACTCTTGTTTTTCCCAAGACTTTTTCTTCTCGGAAGCAAAGTTAGTTAGTTATGTAACAAAGTTTTAAAATTCAGGGTAAAACAATTATTTTGTTTTTAATTTTACTACTTCTACTATTCTATCTGCTATTTTATCTTGAATACCTTGGTCGAGATGACTTGTAAAGCCGACACAAGAATTATTTATTTCTCCCAATACGTATGTGTCATTCCCATTTTCGTCCCAATCCAACATAAAATCTGCTGTCCAAATAAGAGGAGCTTCATGTCCGCCTAATCTTTCAAGTACATCAGGAAGTTTTGCAAGAAAATAATCTACCAATTCACCCCACTTTTCCGGTTTGTCATAAGTGTATTTGGCGCCAGAGAACAGGGTTGCTGAAAATGCATCTGCTCCTTCTGCCGGCTTTTTATGTACTACAAAGATAGGTGTTGCACCAACCATCAATATTCTTATTTCACCTTCTTTAATCCTTGGCATAAATCTCATATCAACCAGCATTCCGTTCTCTCCAACGATATATTGCTCAGCAAAATTCATAAAATCCTCAAGAGTCCTGTGTTCAACATGATTATCTACGGCTTCTGTCAATTTCAGTTTTGTGTCCAATGGCAAAGTATCTCCTGCCTTATATGGTCTTTCATCTTCGATTTGTACCCTCCAGATTCCTGAACCTGTAGAGCCTCTATTTTGCTTCAGAACTCTTTCTCCAAATGAAATACTCCTAGGGAACACTTCTTTAAATTTTTCTACAGTATAATATGCATAAGTATCTTCTGTTACTAAGCCTGTATCAGTAATTTTTGTTAATGCATCTTTCGCTCCCAAGTCCCTCATAACTTGTGGATGTTCAAAACCGATAAGACCATAATCTGACAGTTTCTTAAGAGTGTCAAAATATATTTTTTCACCATCAGGTAGATTTCCGGGATTGATTCTACTTACATATCCTACAGCTCTGTCTTTAACGTAGTCAAAAATTTGATCTGCCCATTCATCTCTGAATTTTAAAACTTCTGCAGTCCATCCTTTTTCGCGTATTGCATTTACCATAGGCATGGTATCCTTTCTATGACCATCGAGCCATTTGTCAGAACCACCCTCAGCTTCAAAAAAAATAATGTGATTTTTCATCTGTTTGATTATTGATTATTAAATAAAAAAAATGATTTTTAAAGGACTACAAAAATAAAAAAAAATCAAGATTATCAAGAGTTTTCATGGGATTATATTTTATTTTTCCCTTTTATAATACTATACCATGTTATATGCTAGCCAATATGGCATTAACTTTTACCCCATATGTCATAATGACATGTATTTATGATGTAGAATATGATTTTTTGTCCCTTTTTTCTAAAGGAATAGTATTTGATAATGTGAAAGTGAGCAATTATTTATTGTTAACCATAAAAATAAAATAAAATGACAATTGTAACAAGTCCGGCAAAAAACATACATAGTTCGCTAACTGAATTAGAAAAATTATTACATAATGCGGCAATCAGAAAAAGTAAACCTAAAGTAAATATTGTACAAAATGAAAATTGGACAGAATTGAGAATAGCTGCTCCGGGAATAGATAAAAAGAAAATTGACATTAGCTTAAATGATAATGTATTGCAAATAAATTCTGTATCTGAAGAAGAAAAAGAATTGAAAAATGGTGGCAGTTATTTGATTAAAGAATTCGATTTTGGCAATTTTAGTTTGGAATACAAACTTACGGAAAAAGTGAATTTAGATAAGATTGATGCCAAATATGATAATGGTATTTTGATAGTAAAATTACCATTTAAAAATGAAGAAGAGTTACACAAAACAAAGAAAATTAGTTTGAAGTAACATTGTTAAACAAAAAATTATAAAATCATGACATTAGTAAAATTTAAACCTTTTGCTCCTGCACAGTATTTGTTTGGAGACTTATACGATGAATTATTCAATAATTATCTTAATGATTCAAAACCTACGGTTGAAAATAAATACTCACATCCGGCAGTGAATATTATAGAAGAAAAAGATAAGTATGTATTGGAACTTGCTGTTCCGGGATTGAACAAAGAAGATATAGATATAAAATTGGAGGACAAGGAATTGATTATCTCCTCCAAAGCAGAAAAGAAAGATGAAGAAATTCAAGAGAATTTTGTAAGAGTAGAGTATAATTACGATTCTTTCAAGAGGGTTTTCACAATACCTGACACTGTTGATACTAAAAATATCGATGCTAAATATAAAAATGGTGTTTTGTCATTAACCTTGAAGAAAAAAGAAGAGGCTATTAAAAAAGGACCTGTGTCAATTAAGGTTAAATAAGCTGTTATAATGAGTAAGGCTGGTTAGCCCAAATAATTAGAATTGGAGACCTTTTTCCGGATAATTGGATTAATTTGAAAGTTGGTTATCGCGGGAGAAAGGTCTTTTTAGCTATGTGCCATTAAGCACAAAACATGGGTAATAAAATCTATACTAACTAAAATGCGTGCCGTAGGTACGCACCGTTAAATACATCAACAAAATTTCTTGTAAAATGAAATACACCCAAATAATTCTTATACATTAAATGTTTTAGCTATTTTTGTAATATTGAAATCCTGTAGTACACTATGCTTTGCAGGACTATCTCTTTGCTTTAGTATGAAACTAAAATAAAATGGAAACACCAAACATATTTTTAGAAGGAGAAAAGGTATTTCTTAGAGCATTTGAATCCGGTGATAAATATGTTATTGCACAATTGGAAAATCATCCCGATCCTCGTTTAACATTGCTGTATGCACTACCTACAAGTCCTCAAAGGCAGCTTGAAAAAACGCTAAAGCAACTAAATAATCCAAACACAATTATTTTTACCATTTGCGATAAAATGACAGGTGATGCTGTTGGTCAAACCGGTTTTTTTCGTATTGATTGGGTTGGAAGGATGGCAATATTCTATATAGGGATTTCAAAAAAAATAAATCAAGGTAAAGGTTTTGGCAAGGAAACTGTGAAATTAATGATTGAATATGCATTCGATACATTAAATATGCATCGCATTCAATTGCATGTTGCTACAGAAAACACAGCCGCAATCAAGGCTTATGAAAGAAATGGGTTTTTAATTGAAGGGCTTTTGCGGGAAGCTATGTATGGACAAGGAAAATATCACGATTTTCATTTGATGGGGATATTAAAAAAGGATTATCTTAAACTTAAAAATCAAGAGAATGAACAATAATAAATTTATTTATTTTATACTCCTTTTCTTGCTATTAGTATCATGCAAACCTAAAAAAGCAGAAATAAATCAAAATATCAACGGTAATAAAAAAGATATTAGTTTTGAGATTGATAGTTCTGAAATAGAGGTATTTAAAAACTTAATAAGGTATTCTCAAAAAAATAATCTCAATAAAAAGACAATACCTGAAATAGAAATTGAAATTGCGAAATATTTTTTAGGAACTCCTTATACTGGACATACTCTCGAGAAAAATGGAGAAGAGCATTTGGTTGTCAATCTTAGGGAATTTGACTGTACTACATTTGTGGAAAATGTAGTTGCTTTAACGAGTTGTGTAAAGAAAAATAAAACGACTTTTGATGATTTTGCTAAAACGCTCACAAAATTTAGATATAGAAATGGGCAAATAGACAAATATCCGTCCCGTTTACACTATTTTACCGATTGGTTATTGGATAATGAAAAAAAGGGATTAATTTCAATTGTCAGCAACTCATTTGCAGTGGATAATTTTGATCCTACTGTTGATTTTATGTCCACTCATCCCCAGTACTACAAGCAGCTTAAAAATATTGGTTTTGTAAAGCAAATAGCAAAAAAGGAAGAAGAAATATCAAAAGCTAAATTGAAATACATTTCTCAAGATAAAATATTTCAAAATGAAAAACATATAAAAAATGGTGATATTATCGCGATTACAACCCCCATTAAAGGTTTGGATATAGCGCATGTCGCTTTGGCATATTATGTAGATGGTCGGTTGCATATTTTGCATGCATCATCAAAACAAAAGAAAGTTGTAGTCTCAAAAAAGACTCTTGAGGATTATTTGAAAGGCATTAAGAGCAAAGATGGTATTATTGTGGCAAGGTTGAAGATATGAAATGCACCCATAAATCCCGTATATTTGAAAAATTAAAATATATATTTGTACCTTGCGAACCTAATAATTAAATACAGGAATGAAGTACCTCAATGAATACAGAGACCCGGATAAAGTAAAGACGCTACTCAAAGAAATAAAAGAGACGGTAACCAAGCCCTGGAAAATAATGGAGGTGTGTGGTGGACAAACCCATAGTTTAGTAAAAAATGGGATATTGGATTTATTGCCAAAGGAAATTACTATGATTCATGGTCCGGGCTGTCCGGTATGCGTGACGCCATTGAATTTGATAGACAAGGCTATTTATCTTGCCGAAAAAAAAGGAGTAATACTTTGTTCATTCGGAGATATGTTGAGAGTACCGGGATCTGAAAAAAGTCTTTTGCAAATCAAGGCTGAAGGATCAGATGTCAGAATACTATATTCCCCGTCTGATGCGGTAAAAATAGCAAGAGACAATCCTGATAAAGAGGTAGTGTTTTTTGCTGTTGGATTTGAAACTACGGCCCCTGCAAATGCATTATCGGTTATTCAAGCAAAAAAAATGGGCTTAACTAATTATTCAATACTTGTATCTCATGTTCTTGTACCGCCGGCAATAGAGGCAATAATGGATGATGAAGAAACAAGGATTGATGCTTTTTTAGGTGCCGGTCACGTTGCTGCTATTATGGGATTGAACGAATATTACCCTTTGGCAAAAAAATACAATGTACCTATCGTAGCTACCGGATTTGAACCTGTGGAAATGCTTATGGGTATTTTAGAAGCGGTTAAATTATTGGAAAAAAGAGAGAGCAAAGTTGAAAATGCGTATAAAAGGGTCGTTTCCGAGGATGGAGCACCGGCAGCAAGAAAATTGATTTTTGAGGCATTTGAAATTAGTGACAGGATTTGGAGAGGAATCGGTAATATACCAAATTCAGGTTATGAGCTTAATAGTAATTATCAAGATTTTGATGCTAATATAAAGTTTGCTATTGATATTGAAAAAGCAAAAGAAAGCGATAAATGTATTGCCGGTTTAATATTGAAAGGGATAAAAAAGCCTGTTGAATGTCCTGCTTTTGGTAAAGAATGTAATCCTGAGAACCCTTTGGGCGCACCTATGGTTTCTTCGGAGGGAGCTTGTGCTGCGTATTATCATTATTCGATTTAGTCCCTAATTTGAAACTCTATTTCATTCAGAAATAAAGCGAATCCCAATGCACAGTCTTTTCGCTTTTCAAGTCTCCAATCTTTGTTCATTATTCGATATTCCATATCCTTTAATAGACCAATGATCGGTGTCTTTTACTTACTGTTATTTTGACAATTGAATTTGATAAAATGCAATTTTTTCAATTTTGATATAAAAAATGCGTCAAAGTGACGTATTTCAATAAATGGCAACATAATTGATATATATTAAAGGATTTAGTTTTTTGAGATAAATAGTGTCTGTAAGAAAACACATTAATTTTTAAATTGTCTGTTTTCGTGTAATCACTAAAGATGACTATTTGGTTGATACAAAAAATAAAAAAATATGAGTGAAGAGAAAAAAAATAATAAAGAAAAAGAGAAAAAAAGAAAATCTCCTTTTTTCAAATATAAAGAAACAATAAAAGAAAAGGACGAGCAAATTAAAGAATTGGAAGATAAATATTTACGCTTATTTGCTGAATTTGAAAACTTCAAAAAGCGTATGAGAAAGGAGAATTTGAATTTGATAAGTACGGCTTCTGAAGAAGTTATGAAAGCTATTTTACCTGTTTTGGATGATTTTGATAGAGCAAAATTAATGCATGAAGATGAAAACTCCCCTGAAAATTTCACAGAAGGAGTTAAATTGGTATACGATAAATTATTTTCAGTTTTGGGATCTAAGGGCTTAGTGGCAGAAGACAGTACAGGTGAAGAATTTGATTCTGAAAAGCATGAAGCTATTGCTGAGATACCGGTTACTGATGAAGCCCAAAAAGGAAAAATTATCGATACTGTTGAAAAAGGGTATAAATTAAAAGACAAAATAATCAGATACCCCAAAGTGGTAGTTGGTAAATAAACTTGAAATAATGACTAAAAGAGATTATTACGAAATATTAGAAGTTTCAAAGGATGCGGATTCGATAACAATAAAGAAGGCTTATCGAAAACTGGCGTTGAAATATCATCCTGACAGAAATCCTGGAGATAAAGCAGCCGAAGAAAAATTTAAAGAAGCAGCCGAAGCATATGAAGTATTAAAGGATTCGGATAAAAGAGCTAGATATGATCAATATGGACATGCAGGTGTAAGTGATAATGGTGGATTTGGTTCAGGAGGGATGAATATGGAGGATATATTCAGACATTTTGGTGATGTTTTTGGTGATGGTGGTAGTCCGTTTGATTCTTTCTTTGGAGGAAGTAGGCGCTCTCAGAGAAGTAACGGCGGTGAAAGAGGGTCAAATATCAGAATCAAGCTTTCTTTATCTTTGGAGGAGATAGCTGAAGGTGTTACTAAGAAAATCAAAATCAAGAAGGATGTCTCTTGCGATGTATGTGGAGGGTCAGGCGCCAAAGACCCAAGTGCAGTTTCCACTTGTCAAACTTGTCATGGCTCAGGATATGTTAGGCAAGTACAACGTACTTTTTTGGGTCAAATGGCGACTACAGGTGTTTGTCCTACATGTAGTGGTAGTGGAAAGAGAATAACAGAGCATTGTAGTGCTTGTAGAGGGAAAGGAGTAGTAAAAGGAGAAGATTTGATTGAAATTAATATTCCGGCAGGAGTTGAGGATGGAATGCAATTATCAATGAGAGGGAAAGGAAACAGAGGTAAAAATCACGGTCAAAACGGAGATTTAATCATTAATATTGAAGAAAAACATCACGATAAATTCACACGTGACGGTCAGAACATCATATATGATTTGTATCTAAGTTTCGCTGATTTAGTGCTTGGTACAGATGTAACTATACCTACTTTAGCCGGAAAAGTTAAAATAAATATTCCAGCAGGAACACCGGCTGGAAAAATGCTGAGGCTGAAAAATAAAGGTATCCCTATTTTGAATAGTTATCAGAAAGGAGATCAATTGGTAAATGTCAATGTTTGGATTCCTAAAAAGCTTACAAACGAAGAAAGAGAAGTGATGGAAAACTTGAAAAACATGGAAGCTTTTGATCCAAAAGGAAAACATCAGGGAAAGGGCTTTTTTGATAGAATGAAAGAATATTTTAGTTAGTATTACTTGTAAAAACGCTAAATATTTTATAGTTTTTATCAAAATAATGCTTGTTGGTATTATTATTGTAGTATTCAAGTACTAAATATACTGCTATGAGATTAATATCCAAAATGTTTTTTTTAATATCAATTGTGATTTTAACTGTTTTTTCTTGTGTTCCTCCTAAGAAAGAAGTTTTGACAGATGTAAAAATAGATTTAACCGACTCTATTTACAGAAGAATTATTGATTTTCAAGATCAAAGATTGACAGATAGCTTAAAGCAATATTTCTATGCTGATAACCCGACTTACAGGTATGCTTCTATTTTAGCGATGGCTTCAGTTCAAGACAATTCAGTATCAGATCGAATAGCAGAAAGACTTCATGATGATATTCCTGAAGTGCGAGAAGTAGCTGCATATGCTTTGGGTCAGATTGGTAATATGGATTATCAAGATAGCTTGATTTCTGTTTTTGGAAAATATGATACATTGAATCCTAATAATCATTTTAATGAAAATATCTTGGAGGCTATCGGTAAAATTGGAGATGATAAATATCTAAAATCTCTTGCTACTATAAAAGGATACCGACCTACGGATACACTTCTGATTTTAGGGCAAACAAAAGGACTATACCGGTATATTACAAGAGGGAAATCTGTACCTGAGGGCACAGAAAGGATAATTGATTTGGTTGACAGTAGGATTTATTCAAAAGAAATCAGAGTATTGGGTTCTTATTATTTGGTTAGAGCTAAAAAAGATGATTTGAAAAACTATGTTTTCAGATTGAATAAAATGTTTAAAAAAGAAAAAAATCCGGTAATCAAAATGAATTTGGCTATAGCCTTGGGTAAAACTCAAAATGAAGAATCCCTTAAAATATTGAAAGAAGTTTTGGAAGATGAAAATACAGGTAGTTCCGTTAAAGTAAATATTTTAAGTGCTTTTGGGAACTTTGAATATATAGATGTTGCTGAAACTGTAATTAAGTTTTTAGAAGATAAAAACAATAAAGTTGCATATGCAGCTGCTAATTATCTTTATAATTTTGGAGAGCCTAATGATGTTGTGATTTATAGGAGATCAGCTAAAAAGAATTTGCCTTGGATTGTAAAATCAAGACTATATGCCGCAATACTAAAACATGTACCAAGTTATTTTAGCAAAACCAGATCAGCTTCTGTTTGGGATGTAAAGAAGAAAATATCAATTAGTGAAAACCCTTTTGAGAAAGCTGCTTATATCAGGGCATTGGGTGAAAATATTGAATCTTTTAAGCCGGTTTATGAGTTAGGTTATAAAGCTCCTGAAGTTTTAGTTCGTACAGCTTCAATGGAAGCATTGGCTATAATGTTAAGGAAACCGGAGTTACTAAAATTGCCAAAATGGAAAATTAATAAGTTTAAAGAGAATATCAAAAAAGTTATTTTGGAGGCTTTTGACTCGGGAGATGTTGGCATTATAGCTTCTGCTGTAGAATTATTGAATAATTCGGTCATAGATTTTAAATCTGAATTTGAAAGTTTAGATTTTATATCCAAAAGCAAAAAGAAGCTGGTTTTACCAAAAGATATTGAAGCTTATAATGCTATAGGTAAACTTGAAAACAAATGGTTGAATAAAACTTTTGTACCATACAAAATCAAATATAACAATCCGATTGATTGGAATATATTTGACAAACTCAATACAAAACCAGTAGTAAGTATTATTACCAATAAAGGCAAATTCACCGTAGAATTATACAAAAACGAATCACCCGGATCTGTAGTGAATTTTGTAAAATTAGTACAAGACAAATTTTTCGAAGGGAAAAAATTTCATCGCATCGTACCGAATTTTGTTATTCAAACGGGAGGGACTAGAGGTGATGGATATGGTAGTCTGAATTATACAATCAGATCAGAATTTGCTCAGTTAAACTATAATTCCTCAGGAATAGTCGGTATGGCTTCTGCTGGAAAAGATACAGAATCAACACAGTGGTTTGTGACCCTAGCTCCTGCTCCGCATTTAGATGGAAGGTATACAGTATTTGGTAAAGTAATAGATGGTATAAAGGTGATTGATAAAATAGAAATTGGAGATATAATAGAAGAGGTAGTACTAGTACCAAAAATCTAAACAGTTTTAGTATATTTTCTCTCTTAAAGGATCTATGATTTATTTTTGAAATATCACCCTATTGGGTGGTAGTGGACAATTTTGTTTTGTTTAATTTTGTGCGGTAATTGATAGATCTAATAGTCTGAGCATAGTCTTAAAATCTGTCATTAAGCTAAAAGCATGAATAACACTGGTTAAAAAATTTATGAATGAAGAATGAAACAAATAATAAGTTTGTCTCACTTGCAGTTAAACAAAATTTACTGTTGTGGAAGATATCAAAAAATTTGGTGGAACTCGAGAATAAGATTGAGAAATCCATAAATGATTTAGATTCAAAAGATATTAAGACTACCGCTTTGAAAAAAATTATTAAGCATAAAGAATGAAGAAATTATTTATTATTTTTGTTTTATTGATTTCTGTAAGTTGTTTATTTGCACAGACAATTGATGAGTTAACATCACATGCGAAAAATGCATTTAACAAGAAGGATTATAAGGAATCAATTCAAATATATGAAAAAGCTTTGAGTCTAATAAAATTGGAAGAAATCAGTGATTCCAACTATCTAGAGTTATTAAATGATTATAGCAAAGTATTGGCTCATAGCGGGAATTTTAGCAAAGCGTTCGAAGCTTATGAAAGAATTATTGAGTTTACAAAAAACAAAAATCTGAAGGATGAAAATATTGATGCTAAAATCGCATTGGTTAACCTTTTGATGATGAAAAAAAGACTTGATACTTCTGAAGTGATTATTAGAGACATACTTAGTATTGATTCCCTAAGGTATTTTACCATGTCTAACTGCTACAATAACTTAGGCAGGATATATACCCACAGGGAAGATTATGATTCTGCAATCAGTTTTTATAAAAAATCAATAGAAATTGACATAAATAATAAAGATTCTTCAAGTATGCCATTTAGTTGTCTGGATTTGGCTTCGACTTACTCATTTATTGATAATCAAAATCTGGCAATTGACTATTTGATATTGGGGGAGAAGTATCTCAGACCTAAAAAAGATAACTTTAAAAGAGCGATGTTCTTGAACAGATTTGCCCGGGTTTATTATGCTATTGGCAATATGGTAAAATCTGAGAAGTATGCATTGAAACAGTTGGCATTAGCAAAAGAAATGAATTTAAGAAAATCTTCTATGACTGCTCTGATTCTACTGGGAGACATTAGTTTATATAATCAAAATCCGGATAAAGCTATGGCTTATTACCAAAAAGCTGATAGCCTGAATGATTTATATTATAGCAAACATTACAAAGCGATAATAAATATTGGGTTACTTAATGCTAAAATGGACAAAGGTATTGAGCCGGATAAAAATGACCTTCTGGAATTTAGTAAAACTAAAAGTTCAATATCTGAAAACACCGGAATGTTTAGCTCACTACAATTAACGGAATTGAAATTATCAGCTAAAACCTTGTCTAAAAAAGAATTCAATAATAACTTTAATTACCTTTATAGTAAATTTGATTCGATTCAAAAGCCCTCATTGTTAAGGAGTCTAATGTTGATAAAATACAAATACTCAAAGAGAAATAAGTATTACAAAGATGCATTATCAGCTTTGGAAGAATACAACAATCTGAGTAAAGAAATGAGAAAAGCAAATAATGCATTTTCTTTGGAAGAATTGGAAACTAAATATCAAGGGGAGAAAAAAGCGCTTAAAATCAAGCTACTTGATGAACAAAATACAATTGGAAAAAATAAAATATCTTATCTTAAAACGATTCTAGTCATTTCCGGTATTGCACTTTTCTTGTTGCTTGTTTTATTATTTATTTTATTTATCCTGAATACCAAAATCAGAAACCAAAAAAAAATCATATCAAAAGCATTAAAAGACAAGGAAATTTTAATGCGTGAAATTCACCATAGAGTGAAAAATAATTTACAATTAATATCAAGCTTACTCACTTTACAAGGTAGATCAATTGATGACAAAATGGCTATTCAAGCGATTAATGAAGGAAAAACGAGAGTTAGATCAATGGCTTTAATTCATCAAAATCTTTATAATAAGGAGAATTTAACAGAAATTGGGATTAAGGACTATTTAGAGAAATTGAGTGAAGAATTGTTTTTGACTTATAATATTGATGGTGATAGGATAAAACTCGAATTAAATGTTGAGGATATTGATGTTGATGTAGATATATTGGTTCCATTGGGATTAATCATAAATGAATTGATAACAAATAGCTTGAAATATGCTTTCCCTGACCATGCATCGGGTCTTATAAAAATTAATATTTTTGTAAAAAACAATGATTTGATATTTCAAATTGAAGACAATGGAATCGGTTATGATCCGACTAAAATAAGAGAGAATTCATTTGGTTCTACTTTAATCTCAGCATTAACATCACAGCTTGAAGGAAAAATGTATATTGATGCACAAAGCGGTACTAAAATCAAGATTGTTTTTGCGGATTATATTACACAGGATTAGACAATGTGTTTCTTGCTCACTTACTGAACAACTATATATTTTTAAGAATATATCTAAATGTACAAATTAACCCGAATTATTCACCACTTTAATTTAAATATTGGGCTATATTCTTGAAAACATATGTATTATGTTCGAAATAATAAAAAATTAATACCCCAAATTTGGGGTAACGTTTGCTTCTATCTTTATGCATCTGTTGCGTTACGAAACACTTGAAATATAATAATATATCTGCGTATTTCGATGCCTTACATCTACATAAAGCTAAAAGCATGAATAATTCGGGGTAAGTGATTAATAATTTGGCTAAGAAAATAATCTTCGATGTTTCACGTATAATAATAAATACATTTGAATGAAGAAAATACTTTTTCTGCTTTTTGTAATTTCTATTTTATCTTGCAAATCCAAAGTTCCGGTGTTTGAGATAAACCAAGAAGTTAATTTTATAATTCCTTCGGGTAAAAACCCAATAGCTACTCATCATTTTAAAATACATGATATTCCGAGCTTTCTGAATGAAAATTTGGAAAGAAAAGGCTTGAAATTGTCTGATATAAAAGAGCTTTACGCTGGTAGGGGGAAATTGGAATCTGTTGTATATAACTCTGATTTTGGGATTATTAGCAAAATTTCTATTTCTATATATAAAAAGGGTGATAGTGAAAATAGCTTTGAGATTTATTATCACGATCAAATACCGTTGGTATCAAAAGGGGAACTTAAGCTACTTAGTACAGGTGAAGATGTGAGAGATATTCTTTCTCTTGACAAATATGAAATGGATGTTGAAATTCTGTTTAAAGGATTCACGACAGAAGATATCAATTGCAGGTTGACATTTGAATATGCTGCATATATAGAGTAGGATTAATCCGGCTTAGATCAAAAATCCAGTTCCTTTGGTCCAGACCCCATATAATCTTTTATGTATTCTTTATCTTTGCAATATTTCACTAATTGAGAATCGATAAATTCTTCTACCTTTTTAGCTGCAAAATCAGGATATAATAAATGAACATTAGGACCAGCATCCAAGCTAAAATAAACAGGAGTTTTAGTGTTTTTTCTAAATTCTCTTACTTTTTTTGTTATTTGGACAGTATTTGGTTCCATAAGAATATAAGAAGGCTCAGAGCTCATCATAAGACCGTGTAAAGTATATGCCTCATTCTCTACTATCACACCAAATCTATCTAAATCACCGTTTTTAAGTGCTTTTAGTAGAAAGTGCAATCTTTTATTTGCTTGAAGAATTCTACCATCTTTAAATCTATGATTACTCATAATTGAATGGCCATCACTTGAAGAAATACTTTTTGCTTTTTTGCTTACAATAAGAATATCATCGTGAAATTTACGAAATACATCGTGCAAGCAAGGGCTGATTGGAGTAGAATAAAAATCAGAAGAGTTTTCCATTTCATCCATTTTACCCCATATTGCTGCTTTTGGATAAATACTTCTACTTGCACTACCACTTCCAAGTCTTGCGACATAAGAAGCTTTTTTAAAAAATTCCTCTTCAGTTTGCTCCAACTTAAATATGTCTCTTTCGATTGAGCAAAGGCATAAGGCCAAGCTACTCATACTGGAAGCAGATGATGCTATTCCTGAGGAATGAGGGAAAGAGTTGTCACTATTTATCTCAAATTTCAATTGCCTTAGAAAAGGAAAAATATCCAATAATGATTTAAAATATTTATTTATTCTTCTAGCAAAACTAGGTTTAAGTTTGCCTTCAAAGTAGAAATCAAGTTTTATCTTTTTATCGTCTTTCTTTTTCTTTTTGTACTCAATAATCGTTTGAGTATATGCCTGACTAAGGGTGAAACTAATGGAGGGATTCAACGGAAGCTGATTACCGTATTTTCCCCAATACTTTACAAGTGCGATATTTGAAGGGCTTTTCCAACCTACAATACCTTCAACTTTATTATCATCATCTATTAACAAATCAGGGTTATTATATAATTTCATATTTTCTTTCTTTTAACTTAATCACACAATACAACAA